>RFPF01000359.1 GCA_009926295.1 Planctomycetia bacterium | reverse complement strand
CCCGGTGTAGGTGCTCGTGCCGGCGAGCGTCAGCGCCCCGGCCCCGTTCTTCGTGAGGCCACCGCCGCCGCCGCCGTTGAGGAGGGCCTGGGCGATCGTGATGTCGTTGCCGTTGGTGTCGATCCGGGCGCCCCCCGCCTTGACGTTCGCCGCGGTGAGCCCCTGCATGAATCCGGGACTCGAGGCGAGGGCCACGAGAGCGCCGCCGTTGAAGTTGAACGTCGACACGGCGCTGCCGGTGCCGCCCGTGGCGATCACCCGCGTGCGGAGCGTGCCGCCGTCGAGGTTCACGAGACCGGAACCGGTCGTGTTGCCCGCCACGCCGTTGACCACGTTGAGGCCGCCGGAGAGCCCGGTGCCCGTCTCCACCACGCCGTTGCCCGAAATCGTGAGCACGCCGACCCCCTGCGACCCCACGTTCATGAGGGCGTTGGCCGACGTGCCGGTCACCAGGAACGTGCCTGAAGACACCGTCATTTCCCCGCGTCCGCCCGTGAGCCTGCCGAGCGTGGGCTGGAGATCCTGCATGATCACGAGCCCGCCCGACTGATTCCAGGTGGCCGACCCCGAGGCCCCGATGCGGCACAGGAAACTTCCGTCGTTCGCCGCAAGCAACGTGCCGCCGGTGATCGTCACCGTGCCGCTGCTGGCGGCCGCGTTGCCGACGTAGACCTGGCCCACGGAGAGTGACGCGCCGCCCTGCACGACGATGCTCCCCGAGTCGCCGGCGTTGCGGCCGACGTAGAGCATGCCGGCAGTGCCGGTCGTCACCGCGCCGTTGCCCGACAGCAGCAACGTGCCCGCACTCACCGTGGTGTCGCCGCGGTAGCCGCTCGTGCCCGTGAGCGCGAGCGTGCCGGCGCCGAGTTTCGTGAGGCCCGCGGTGTTGGTGCTGTCGATCGGGCCGGCGAGCGTCACGCTCTGCCCGTTCGTGTCGAGCGAGATCGCCGACGTGCTGCCCTTGAACCGCGACGCCCAGTCCTGGCCCGCGCTGGCGGCCGTGTACTGCAGCGTGCCACCGGCGAGCGTGATGCTGCCTGCCGTCCCGAGGGCATTGGCGTTGTTGGCCGCGAGCATGCCTCCCGAGATCGTCGTCGTGCCGGTGTAGGTGTTGGAGCCCGAGATGGTGAGCGTGCCGGAACCTGTCTTGGTGAGGCCGCCCCCGCCGGTGCCGTCGAGCAGGTTCTGCGCGATCGTGATGTCCCTGCCACTGGTGTCGATGACCGCGCCGCCGGACTTCACGTAGGCATTGGTGAGGCCCTGCATGAACGTGGCGTTCGACGTGAGGGCGACGACGGTGCCGCCGTTGAAGTTGAACGTGGACGTCGCCGCGGCGGAGCCGGTCGTGGCGATCCGCCCCGTCCGCAGCGTGCCGCCGTCGAGGTTCACGGTCCCCGCACCCGTGCCGGCATTCTGCCCCACGACCAGCAGCCCGTTGCCGACGGCTGCCGTGCCGGTGTCCACGACGCCGTTGCCGGAAATGTTCAGCGTGCCGGTGCCGCCGGCCCCGACCTGCATGGCCTGGGCAGTGGCCGGATTACCCGTGAGCTGGAACGTGCCGGACGAGACGGTCAGCACGCCGACGCTGTTCGCGAAGCGACCGAGCGAGGGCAATTGCTGCGCGGCGGTGAACGTGATCAGGCCTCCAGACTGGGTCAGGGTGCCGGTTCCACTGGAGCCGATGCGGAAGAATCCCGAGGGAGAGAGCGTGCCGCCGGTCATGGTCATCACGCCGGAGTCGGCGGCCGCTTCGCCGATCGAAAAATAACCCGGCGAAAGCCCGCCCGAGAAGGCGACCGAGCCTGCGTTGAATTGTGTGGTTCCCGTCATCGTGTTCGCAGCCGTGAGGGCCAGCGCGCCCGAGCCGATTTTGATGAGGCCTCCGTTGGAGATCCCCGAGGAAACCGTGGTGGACGCCAGCACGTTCAGCGTCCGCACGGCCCCCCCGAGGTCGACCGCCCCGGAGAGCGAGAGGGTGCCGTTGTTGGTCGCGTCGCCGAGCGTGCCGCTGCCGGTGAACGTGATGGCGTTGGCGATCGCGCGGGCCGCCGTCGAATTGGACGAGAGCGCACCGCCGTTGAAGGCGACCGTGCCGGTGCCCAGGGCGTTGTTGTCGCCGATGGCCAGCGTGCCGCCGGTCAGGGTGGTGCCGCCGGCGTAGG
>RFPF01000358.1 GCA_009926295.1 Planctomycetia bacterium | reverse complement strand
CACCGAGATCGAGGAGTCGGCGCGAGCGATAGCCCATGGAGTGGCCGAGCATCTGCCGCTTCAGGCGCTCATCGTCCTTCGCGTCGATTCCGACACCAAGACGGTCGAGCCGCTGACCGTCGGCATTCCGCGCGGCGGCACGCCACCGGTCGCCCATTCGGCGACCCCCGCCCCGGCTGCCTGGCGGCGGTTGGCGGCGTGGCTCCGTGGCGGCGAACTGATCGGCCTTGGGGATGCCGCCGCCGAGGGATGGCTGGCAGCGGTGCTACCGGATGGTGTCCGTGGTGACGTGCTGGCCGGAGCGCTCGAGTCCGACGACGGGCCGGTCGGCATCCTCGTGCTCGTCGCCACGGCTGGGAAGCAGTTCAATGCGGTCGATCAACGAACCATGCAGCAGTTGCTCGAGCCCTTCGCCGTGGCGCTCGAGAACGACCGGCGGCTCCACGAACTGCGGTCGCTCCGCGAGGCGGCCGAGGCCGATCGTGAAACGCTCCTCACGCGGCTGGGCCGGCAGGAAGTGAACGAAGAGGTGGTCGGCGCCCGCACCGGGCTGCGGCACGTGATGGATCGCGTCGAACTCGTGGCGCAGTCCGACGTGCCCGTGCTGATCCTCGGCGAGACGGGCACCGGCAAGGAGGTGGTGTCGCGGGCGATTCACACGCGCTCGGCTCGCGCCGACGGGCCCTTCATCCGCGTCAACTGCGGGGCCATTCCTCCGGAGCTCGTCGATTCGCAGCTCTTCGGCCACGAGAAGGGAAGTTTCACGGGGGCCGCGGCCCAGCATCAGGGCTGGTTCGAGCGGGCCGACCGGGGCACGCTGTTTCTCGACGAGATCGGTGAACTGCCGCTGCCGGCGCAGGTCCGGCTGTTGCGGGTGCTCCAGGACCATCAGATCGAGCGGGTCGGGGGACGGTCGCCGCTCCACGTCGACGTGCGGATCGTGGCGGCCACGCACCGCGACCTCGCGGCGATGGTCAAGGAGCGGACGTTTCGCGAGGACCTCTGGTATCGCATCAACGTGTTCCCGATCCTCTTGCCCACGCTCAGGGAGCGGCTGGAGGACATCCCGGCGCTGGTGCGGCATTTCGTGGAGCGGGCGGCCACGCGGTTCGGCCTGCCGCCGGTGAGCCCCTCCGACGCCGATCTCCGGCTCCTCGCCGACTACCACTGGCCGGGTAACATTCGTGAACTCGGCGCCGTGATCGATCGGGCGGTGATCCTCGGCGGTGGTCGCACGATCGACGTCTCGACGGCCCTCGGCCTCGGGCGACAGCCGCCTCCCGCTCCCGCGGCGGATGCGACGATGTACGAGGTGATCCCGGAGACGATTCCCCTCGAGCGGTCCGCGGCGCTGACGCCGCCGCCCGCGGGCGACATCATCCCGCTGGCGGCGGCGATGAAGCAGCACGTCGAGCGGGCACTCGCCGCGACCCGCGGCCGAATCGAGGGCCGCCGCGGTGCCGCCGCGATGCTCCAGATCAATCCGCACACACTGCGGGCCCGCATGCGAAAACTCGGCATCGACGCCGGCCGGTTCCGCGATTGAGCGCCGGCGAGGAGGCTCCAGCCCGTCCGTAAACGGCTGCTTCTCAAAATCCGACAGCCTCGCTAAAGTACGCAAACTTTGCCGGCGGCATGATCCTGCCGACCGCGGAACATATCGGATTCAGTCGCGTTGCTGACCGGACGTCTTGGAGGCGCGCTTGCCCTTTCGGGCAGGAGGCCTTCATGTCGGTGTATGCAGACAACGTCGATGCGATCGGCCGCACGCCGCTCGTGCGGATCAATCGCCTCACGCAGGGGCTCACTGCCCGCGTGCTCGCCAAGATCGAGGGCCGGAACCCGGCCTACAGCGTGAAGTGCCGCATCGGCGCCGCGATGATCTGGGATGCCGAGCGGTCAGGACGCTTGAAGCCGGGGCAGCACGTGGTCGAGCCGACGAGCGGCAACACGGGCATCGCGCTGGCCTTCGTCTGCGCAGCGAAGGGGTATCCGCTCACGCTCTTGATGCCGGAGTCGATGTCGGTCGAGCGGCGGCAGCTGCTGAAGGGGCTTGGTGCGAACATCGTCCTCACGCCGGCGGCCGAGGGCATGCGTGGTGCCGTGGCCCGGGCCGAGGAGATGGCTCGGGACTCGCAGTACTTCATGCCGCAGCAGTTCAAGAACCC
>RFPF01000357.1 GCA_009926295.1 Planctomycetia bacterium | reverse complement strand
GCGGCGGGCCGTCGACGCCGGCGTCATCCTGCTGGCGGTCCTCGGCTTCGGCGCGGCCTTCACGTGGCTCGGCCCCGTGCTCAAGCCGTTCCTGGTCGCGGTGTTTCTTTTCTACGTGGCGAGGTTCGGGGCGAAGACGCTCTCCCGCATCGGGCTCGGGCCGCGCACGGCCTACATGGGCCTGCTGGGGATCGTGGTCGCGCTCGCCGTGCTCTTCGGCCAGCTGGTGTCGCGCGAGGCGGCCACGTTCGTCGGCAAGTGGCCCGGCTACGAGAAAAAGATCGCGCGGGCGATCAATGCCCTGCCCCAGCTGGATCGCCTGCTGCCCGACCACACCGAGCGGGCCCGGGCCGCGCCCGGCGCCGTGCCGCCGCCTGCCGCGCCCGAGGGTGGCGGCCCGGCACCCGATCCGGCATCGGCGGGCACGGTGCTCGGCGACCTGTTCGGTCGGGTCTCGAAGTCGCTGCTCGACTACGTGCTCCGGCACACGCTCGAGGTCGCCGAGATCTTCGCGCTGGTGCTCGTGTATCTGATCTTCCTGTTCATCGGCAGCCAGAAGCTTCCCGACAGGATTCGCCGGGCCTTCCCCGGCGGGCAGGGCGAGCGGATCCTCCTCATCGGCGAGGGAATCCTGCACTCGATGGAGCGATTCATGGCGGTGAAGACGGTCGTGGGCCTGGGCATGGGGGCCACGGCCGGCCTGCTCATGTATTTCTTCAAACTCGACCACTGGCTCCTCTGGGTGGCGCTGTTCTTCGCGTCGAACTACATCACCTACATCGGGAGCATCGTGGCCTGCGTGCCGCCGATCCTGATTGCGTTCCTCGACATGCCGGGTCTGACCGCGGCGATCGTGCTCTCGGCGCTCCTCGTGGCGAATCGCATTCTCTGGATCGACTTCGTCGAGATCCGGATGTCCGGCAAGGAGCTGAACCTCGACCCCACGCTGATGTTCCTCTGGCTGGCGTACTGGGGATGGGCGTGGGGGGTGCTCGGCCTGCTGCTCGCCTACCCGATGATGGCGGCGGTGAAGATCGTCCTCGCGCACATGAAGGGCGGCGAGGGCTGGGCCGTGCTGCTGAGCGAGGAGTAGCCGCCGGCTGCCCCGCGGTCAGTCGGCCGTGCCGAACCACTTGCGGTTCAAGTCGACGAGTTTCCCCGCCTCGGCGAGCTCGAGCAGGGCGATGTTCACCCGCTTCCGCAGCGGGCTGCCCGACGGCAGCGCGATTCCGTAATCCTGCGTCTCGAACGTCGGCCCGACGAGTCGTACCGCGCAGCGATCGTCGGAATTGATCAGGTAGGCGAGCACCGGAGCGTCGAACACCACCGCATCGGCCCGCCCCGTCGCCACTGCCTCGATCGCGTCGTTGGGGCTCGCGCATTCCACGACGTGTGCGTTCATCGCGCGCAGGTCGGCGACCGCCGCCGTGCCGTGCACGGTGGCCACGGATCGGCCCGGGAGGCCTTCCGGCCCCGAGATCACGCCCGCCACCGACTCTGCCGTCATCTGCGAAGACATCGTGGCCGTAAACGACGCCACCAGCACGATGCTGCCGAGCATCCACGCCACCGCCACCATCCGGCCGGGCAGGCTCACCGGGGCCTTGTTTTCGCAACCCCCGGTGATGATCGTGGCCACGCTCCACCAGACCGACTCCCCCACGCCGGCCAGATAGGAGCGTGGAAAACTCTCCGAGTTGACGTGCCGCTCGACGAACCAGAGCACGTTGGCCGTGAGGAAGGTCAGGCCGACGAGGGCCCCGAACATCCCCAGCATGTCGGCGGACAGGAATCGCCGCAGCGTCGAGAACCACGTGGGGCCGAGCCGGGCCGGGATGGCCACCCGAAGGCCCGACTTGAAGTAGGGATGGGCGAAGTCGATGTGCTCCTCCCGCTCCACGGTGATGGTGATCGCGGCGATCGCGGCGTCGGCCGCACGCGTCTCCACGGCGTCGAGCACGTCCTTGACCGTCTTCTTCACCTCGAAGCGGGTCTCGATGCCGAGTTTTTCGGCGATGAGTTTCCACACGTCCACCGAGTATCCGCGGACGTTTCCATCCTCGACGATGATGAACGGCTCGATCGGCTTTACGGCCACCGTGACAGTGTCTTCGCCCGCCGCCACGACGCTCCACGGCACGGGCACGATGGCCGCAAGCACCGTGGCCGCGACCCTGGCAATGAGGAGT
>RFPF01000356.1 GCA_009926295.1 Planctomycetia bacterium | reverse complement strand
TCGCCCGCCGCATCACCTTGAGCGCCTTGTAGACGGCGTGGACCGTGCGGCCCCAGTGCTTCGCGATGGCGGCAGCGGACTGGTGTTCACCATAGAACATCCGCACGAGTTCGCGCTGTCGCGCCGACAGCCCCGCCATGCACGTCTCGAGCGCGGCCAGTCGCAATTCGGCCATGCCGACGGCTGCCTCGGCGGTGTCGGCAAGATCGGCGAGCAGTTCATCGTTGAACACGTGCCGGTCGCGGCGACGCACTCGCCAGTGGAGCAACACCTGATGGCGGGCGGTGCCGAGTGCCCAGGGGAGAAACTCGGCGTCGCGGCGAAACGTCGCAAAACTTCGCCAGAGCGTGAGGCTGGTGGCCTGGAACACGTCGTCGGCCTGCGTGGGGTCGGGCACGAGCGTGCGAATGAAGGCCTGGATCCGGCCCTGGCATTTGGTGAACAGCGACAGGAACAGTTCATAGTCTGCGGAGGCTTGGGAATCGGGTGCAGTCATGGAATGCCTCATCGAAGCCGAAAACACGGCCCCGTGAGGGTATGAACCACACGCGGCCGATTTCGTACCCGTCTGAGCGCGGCGGTATCAAAATCGGGGCTTCCGGCACAGTATGCACGGAGAGCATCGATGCCGCTTCTGCCCGCCATGCGTCTTGTCTACCCCGCGGTGGTCGCCTGGGGACTGCTTTCGGGGGTCGCCCCGGGAACAGATGACTATTCGGCCGCGCAGGCGTTGATCCTCGCCCGCTGCACCGAGTGCCACGGGCCCGACGGGCAGGAGTCGCACCTCCGGCTCGACTCGCGGGCGGGGATCCTCGCAGGGGGTGACTTCGGCCCGGCGGCCGTGGCCGGCAAGGCCGATGCAAGCGAGATCATCCGCCGCGTGAAGACGACGAACCCTGAGCAGCGAATGCCGCCCGAGGGCGACCGGCTCACGGCGAATGAGTTGTCGGTGCTCACGGCGTGGATCGATGCGGGGCTGCCGTGGCCAGGCCACGAGGCCGACCCCGCGACTGAGGCCGTCCGCGATCCGCGGCTCGATCACTGGGCCTGGCAGCCGATCGCGAAGCCGACGCCTCCCGCGGCCCTGGCCGCATTCGCCTCCTTGCCGGGCGTCGAGGCCGAGCGGAATCCGATCGATCTATTCATCCGGGCGAAGCTCGTTGACGGTGGAAGGCAGCTCGCGCCGGCGCCCGTGGCCGACCGGGCCACGCTCATCCGCCGGCTGTCGTTCGATCTGCTGGGCCTGCCACCCACGCCCGAGGAGGTGCAGGCCTTCGTCGCCGACAGTGATCCGCAGGCCTACGAAACACTCGTCGATCGGCTGCTCGCCTCACCGCGCTACGGCGAGCGCTGGGCGCGGCACTGGCTCGACGTCGTCCACTACGGCGACACACACGGCTACGACAAGGACAAGCCCCGGCCCCACGCCTGGCCGTATCGCGACTACGTCATCCGGGCGATCAACGCCGACAAGCCTTATGCGCAGTTCATCGAGGAGCAGGTGGCCGGCGACGTGCTGTATCCCGACACCGTCGATGGCCAGGAGGCGATCGGGTTCATCGCCGCCGGCCCGTGGGATTTCATCGGCCACAAGGAAGTCCCCGAGACGAAGACCGACGGCAAAATCGCGCGCCATCTCGATCGCGACGACATGGTGGCCAACACGATCGGCACGTTCGCCAGCGTCACGATCCACTGCGCGCAGTGCCACAACCACAAGTTCGATCCGATCACGCAGGACGACTATTACTCGCTCCAGGCCGTCTTTGCCGCTCTTGACCGGGAAGATCGGCCGTATCACGCAGATCCAGCGGTGAGGGAGGCCTACGCCGCCGCCGACCGCCGGAGGACGGCGCTTGAGAAGCGGAAGAAGGAACTCGACGCCGCCGTCGCCGAGAAGGCCGGGCCGCGTTTGGCTGAGATCGAAACGGCGATCTCCAAGGCGCCAAAACTGAAGGACGGCAACCCGACCGACGCCTTCGGCTACCACAGCGCGATCAACTCGACGCCCGACGCTGAAAAATGGCTTCAGCTCGATCTCGGCTCGGAGACCTCACTCGCCGAGATCGTGCTCCATCCCTGCCACGACGACTTCAACACGATCGGCGCGGGCTTCGGGTTTCCCGTGCGCTATCGCGTGGAGGTGGCGAACGCCCCGACATTCGCCGGGGGGGTGACGGTGGTGGCCG
>RFPF01000355.1 GCA_009926295.1 Planctomycetia bacterium | reverse complement strand
CCTCGCGGAGGCGGCGAAGCGGGCGGCGGACGCCGGCGTGAGGCTCGCCCTGGAGTTCGACGCCCGGGCGAGCTTCCCCAACAACCTCCAGTCGGCCGTGGCCCTCGTCGAGGAGGTCGGCTCCCCGGCGCTCGGCCTGTGTCTCGACTGGTTTCACTACTCCGTGGGACCGAGCAAGCCGCTCGATCTCGGCCTGCTCACGCCGGAAAACCTCGCCCACGTGCAGCTCTCCGACGTCGCCGACGTGCCCCGCGAGATGGCGAGCGACGGCGACCGGATCCTGCCTGGAGAGGGTTCGTCGCCACCGCACGACCTCATCGCCCGCCTGCGGTCCATCGGTTATGCGGGTACTCCACAACCCGGCGCTGTGGCGGGTGCCGCCGCGACAGTTCGGCGAGATCGCCACGACGGCGCTGCGCAGGCTGCTCGGCATGGCGGCGTAAATTGCACCTCGAAGGCCGTGACGGTCGTGCTACGGATACTCCCTCAGCAGGTTGCTGCGGGCCTCGATGTCGTCGATCGGCCTCAGCCGCTTCTCACCTCCGGGGGGCAAAATCGAGAAGTGTCGGGCCGCCGTGAGCGCATCGACGACCTCGTGGCAGAAGCCGGGATGCGTGACCCACAGCGCGGGGTCGAACCGCCGCAGATCGACGGCGATCGAGTAGGTCCGCAGCGTCTTGCGCCGCAGTTTCACGTACTGGGGAAAAAACGACAGAGAGAGCTCCCGGAGGCTGCGGTAGATCGGATCGCGGTACCGGAGGAAAGGGCTGTTGCTCTTGGAAATTGCCCCCCAGCAACGGCCGCGGCGGAACAGGGCGACCACGTGATCGACGTCGCCCCTGTCCGCCCCCATGTCCATCACCAGCGGCGGCTCTCCGGCGACCCACAAGGCGTAGGCCGCCACGAACGCTGCTTCGACGCAGTGGGCCTCGCCGTGCCGGAGGGCCACCGTCACGCTCCGGGCGGTCGGCCCGCCGCGTTCGGCGTTCCAGCGCAGGGAATTGACGAAATCCTGTATTCTTTCGGGGGTGCGCAGGGCCGAGAGACGGGCTGCGAACCGTTCGGCTCCCGGCGGCGGAGCGGCCTGGTACCGGCGGGGGCGACGGGACGCTGGCGGGCGACGCTGTGCTGGCATGCCTCGATGTGCCCTGATTTCCGGATGTCCGACCGCGCCCGCGGCTCGCACTCGCGAGAAGGAAACGGGTAAACTGGCGACGGCGGTCGCGCTCCTCAATGTATCGGGAGTCGAAACGTGATGTCGTCGGAGAGACGAGGTTGGGTTTTCGTCGCGGGCCTCGTGGCAGCCGCGGTGTGCCTGAGGGGTGATTCGGCCCATGCCTGGCCCGGTCACGACGGCAGCCACCACTGCAGTCCGGCTCCAGCCGATTGCTGCCTGCCGCAGTGCCCGCCGGCGTGTCACCCGATCCCGGTGTGTGCTGCACCGGGCTGGTGCTTCGGCGGCATCTCGTTCGGAGTCGTGGGCCACCGGTCCTTCTTCTACTCGTCGCCCGGGTTCTGGTGCGGCACGTGGTATCCGTGCGTCGTGCCCCTCTATCCATACGGGCTGTATTCCTTCTATCCCGTGTCCTTCCATCCTGGCCCGGTGTTCTGGCCGTGGGGGCCGATCGTCCAGCGGCCGGCGGCCCGGGTCATGCCGATGGCGGCACGGCCGCTCGAGGCGGTGCGCGTCGTGAACCAGGCGACGCGGCAGAGGGCGGCCAGGCTCGTCGCGGTCGGCGACCGGCATCTCCGGTCGGCCGTGGCGGACCGCGCTCGGCTGCGGTCGGCCCTCGACGCGTACCGGCGGGCCGAAGCGATCGCGGCCGACGAGCCCGACACGCTCCTCCGGCAGGCGCTGGTGCTCACGGCACTCGACCGGCCCGACGACGCCGAAGACGCACTCCGCAGGGCCGTGGCGGTCGACGGCCGGCTCGGTGAGGCGCCTGTCGCCGTGGCCAGAGGGGCGGCACCCGACCCGGTGTTCGGCGATCGGCCGCTGGGTTCGCCGTCGTCGCTCGCGGCCCGTAGTGCGGGGCTGGTGGCCGGAATCTTCGGTGAAGACGGCGACGCGAACGCCGGGGCCAACTGGATAGCCGACCGCTGGGCACGGCGGGTGCAGGCCGACGTGCAGGTGGCGGCCCGTCGATAACGGCACGGCTCGCAGCGGCCGGCGGGACGGCTATCCTAGGA
>RFPF01000354.1 GCA_009926295.1 Planctomycetia bacterium | reverse complement strand
TGCTCCACGCCCGCCCAGGCTGACGCGGAAGTCACCCCCTCCAGAATCGCCTTGAACGGCGACACCTGCCCCGCCACGGTGCTGGCCGGAGGCGGCGCGAGTCCACCCGTGGGCGATTGAAACTGCTGCTCGAACTGCTTCACGAACGGATCGACGGTTTCGTGGAGATCCTTCGGCAGATACGTGTCGGCGCGCACGATCAACTCGGCGACGAGCCGACCGCTCTTGCTGGCCACGATCTGGTCGCGGTACGCCGGCGCCAGCGTCACGGAAAAGAAGGTGATCACGATGCAGAGCAGGGCGCCCTTCGCGAGGCCGAGGAGCAGCCCGAGCTGGTGATCGAAGGCGGACAGGTGGATCGCGTTGATCGCGCCGGAGATCACGCGGAACACGAGCCAGACGCAGATCGACGTGGCCGCGTAAAGCGCGAGCATGGCCGTAAAACGGTTCCACGGCGCCTGCTGGCCGAAAAATGGGGCCAACTGGCTCGAAAATCGGAAGGCGACGAACGAACTCGCCACGATCCCCGCGATCCAGGCGATCTGCCAGACGATTCCCTTGAAATAGCCGAGCAGCGCCGCCACGGCCAGAATGCCCAGCATGACGAGGTCATACCCTTCGAGAGCCACGCGCACCTCCGGTCAGCGACGAAAAAGGGAGCGCGAGTCTAGGGCCGCAAACCGGCCCGACGAAGGTCAATTCATGACGAATAACGAGACTTTTCTGACTGCCATGGCAAATTTCCCACTCGCACTAACTTCCCTAAAACCCCCGTCTTCACTTTTTTCTTCGCCTGCATTCGGCAGCTGCGCCCCGGCGATTTCCAACGGACGTGCCCGACCTTGAGGTTCCGGCGGTGCAGGGCACGCACGCCGGGTGGGCTGACGGCCACGACTCAGGATGCCGAAAAGGAAGAGTACGATCGCTTCTTGCGCAGCCCACTCCTGCAGAACGGGCCGCGCCGAGGACGTCGTGCGCCGGTGCCTCGGCACGCCGGCGGGCGGTGGGGTGGTCGACGGTCTCGGGGGATAGCAGAGTGCCCGGTTTTCGCGTGCACATCACCGGCTCAACGCTCGTCGGCGCCGGCTATGCCGCCGCCACGTGGGCGATCGGTGGCATGCCCCCGGCGACCTGTGCGCTCGCAGGCGGCTTGTGCGCCATCTCGGGCATGCTGCCCGATCTCGACAGCGGTCCCGGCATCCCGCTGAAGGAAAGCGTGGGCTTCGCCGCCGCGGTCATCCCCATGCTCATGATCCATCGCTTCGAGCAGATGGGGCTGCCGATGGAGGCCATAATCCTCGCCGGAGCGGCCATCTACCTCGGCGTCCGCTTCGGAATGACCTGGCTGCTGCAAAACTACTCGGTGCACCGGGGCATGTTCCACAGCCTGCCGGCCGCGTTGATCGCCGGGCAGGTGGCTTTCCTCGTCTTCGGCGCGGAGGATCCCCTGCGCCGCTACTTCATCGCCAGCGCCGTCGTGCTCGGGTTCCTCACCCACCTGGTGCTCGACGAGATCTGGAGCGTGAAGCTCGGCATGTTCGGCCCCAAGTTCAAGAAGTCTTTCGGCACGGCACTCAAGTTCTACGGCCCGGAAGCATGGTCCAACCTGCTGACCTACGTGCTCGTCGTGGTGCTCGGCGTGCTCGCGGCCGGCGACGCCGCATGGACGGAACGGACGCAGCTCATGCGCCAGCAGATCGAGCAGGCGACGCGCACGTTCCAGACGTACCAGGGTCCGTGGCAATATCGGCGCTAGTCGCCGGCCCCGTTCCGCCACCCGCCCTTGCCCGCCAGTGACCCCGGACTCATCATGGGGTTCCCCCTTGTTCCGGCCGTGCCCCATGCCTCCCTGCGCCACGATCGCCCTCGAACCCGCGTCCGTCGCGAGCCTCGTGGGCTACCTGGTCCTGATCGCCGGAGCGGCCTATGCCGGCGGGTCGTCGGTCGCGTTCCTGTCGCTCGGCCATCGGCGGATGCAGGTGCTCGTGTCGTTGACGGCGGGCGTGATGCTCGGCGTGGCAATGCTCCACCTCCTGCCTCACGCCCACGCCGAGCTTGACCGGCGAATCGACGCCACGATGGCCTGGGCGCTGGCGGGCTTCTTCCTGATGTTCCTGCTCGAACGGGCGTTTCACGGGCACGCCCACCACTCCGCCGACGGCAGCCACGGCTGCGGGCACCACGACCACGACCACGACCACGACCACG
>RFPF01000353.1 GCA_009926295.1 Planctomycetia bacterium | reverse complement strand
GATCGTCGGCCTGCACCGCGTGGGGATCACCAAGATGGATTCCAAAGGTTTCGTGAGCACCCAAGACGGGTTGTCTGGCAAGCTCGACGGGCGCACGATTCAGATCCGCTCCATGATCCCCGAGCGATACATGAATCCCGGCACAAGTGGCCTCGCGGCCACCGTGGAGCGTGGAGCCGCCAACCGCTTCGAATTCGCCCTCACGACCGAGTGAGCGGGCGGGAGTGAGCGTGGCGCCGGCAGGCGGCCCTGTTTTTGGATGATGCAACAGGCATACTCGGAGGCATGAAACCCGAGACACGAAGCAGCGGAAGCCCCGTCGAGGCCTGGGTCGCCGGCGAGGTGCTCATCGACCTCATCCCCGACGGGGAAGGGGGGCGGCACGCGATCGTCGGCGGCGGCAGCGCAAACACCGCCAAGGCGCTCGCCCGCCTGGGCATCACGACCTGCTTCATCGACGGCATCTCGAGCGATGCGCACGGCCGCGCGGCCCGGGCCGAGCTCGAGGCCGCGGGCGTCGATCTGCGCCGATCGCTCGCGAGCGACAAGCCGACCGCGCTCGCCGAGGTCACGCTCGACGGCGCCGGCAAAGCCTCCTACGCGTTCAGCCTCGCGGGCACGGCGACCTTCGACTTCAGCGACGCCTGGTTGCCCCGCGGCACGCCTGCGGTGCTGCACGTCGGCACCCTGGCCACGATCGTCGAGCCCGGCTGCGATGCGTTGCATCGGTGGGCGGGCGGCTTGTCCTGCCCCGTGGTCTACGATCCCAACGTGCGGCCGAGTGTCCGCGGCGACCGGGCACACTACCGCACGGCCGTCGCGCGCTGGATCGCGATCAGCGACGTCGTGAAACTGTCGGAGGACGACCTGCACTGGCTCCACCCCGAGGCCCGCGGGCTGCCGGGGGCGATCGACATCGCGCGGGCGAGCCTCGCGCAAGGCCCCGCGCTCGTCGTGATCACCCGCGGTGCGGCGGGCCTGGTGGCGGTGACGCCAGACCGCGTGGTCGAGGTGCCGGCCGTGGCGACGACGGTGATCGACACCGTCGGCGCCGGCGACACCGTAGGCGCGGTGCTGGTCGAGGGCATCATCGCCCACGGCCTGACGGGGCTCTGCGACGGGCGGCTGACCGACGTGCTCGCGCGGGCGGCCCGCGCAGCCGCCATCACCTGCTCGCGGGCGGGCGCCCAGCCGCCATGTGCCGCCGAATTGTCGGCCTAGTCAGGATGCGTCGCCGTTCGTGGACCGCCGGTGGACGATGGTCGTGTCGAGGAGGATGTCGCGGGCCGGAAGCCCGGGATGCTCGATCCGCTCCCGCATCGCCTGCATCGCCATCGTGCCCAGCGCCCGGCAGGGCTGATGGATCGTGGTCAGCGGCACCCGCAGCAGGCGGGCGTAGCGGACGTCGTCGAATCCCGCCACGCGGGCCTCGCGGGGAACCTCGACGCCCAGTTCGTCGAGCGTGTGGAGCAGGTTGGCGGCGGTGACGTCGTTGCCGCACACGAACGCGGCATCGCGGCCGGCGCGGATCAACTGGCGGACGAACGTCGGATCGGCGGGATCGCCAAACTGCACCCACCGCGAGTCCGGCTCGATGCCCGCCTCGCGGAGCGCGTCGCGGTAGCCGGAGATCCGCAGGCCGATGGTGGGCGCCGACAGCGGCCGGGCCACGAAGAAGATCTTCTTTTCGCCCCGCGCGATGAGGTCGGCGACGAGCATGTGGGCGGCCCGCCGATGGTCGATCGACACGAGGTCGAAGCGGCTGCGTTGCGGATGGGGCACGATGTCGCGATCGAGCAGCACGACCGGGATCTCCGCCTCGTCGAGCACGCGGGCCACCGCCGCGTTGACGGCCGTTCGGTCGGGGGTGAGCTCCACCGGGGCGAAAAACACGCCGCCGACTCGCTGCCGGGCGTAGCTCTCCGCGAGGGCGACGGCCTCGTCGCCGGCGGCCGCCGCGCCCGGCTTGCTGGCGTGGCCCCACACGAGCGCGCAGTGCACGGACGACGCCTCCGCGGCGATCTGGCTGCAGATCGGCTCGAAGATCTCGGTCTCGCCCAGGCCCGGGATGATCAGCCCGAGCAGGCGGGTGGCGGGGTGTATCGCCTTGCGCACGAACGTGCCGGCCCGCGGCCGGCGTTCAATGAGCCCGTCGGCCACGAGGCGTTGCATGGCGCGGGTGACGGTGGGCCGCGACGCCTTGAATTGTTTCACCAGATCGAC
>RFPF01000352.1 GCA_009926295.1 Planctomycetia bacterium | reverse complement strand
TCGTGCTGGGGGTCGCGTTCGGGGTCGGCATCGCCCTGCTGTCCGGCCTGTCGGCCCGCGGTATCCCCGGGGCCGGTGGCCTCGAGCAGTTCCTCATGGGGCACACGGCGGCGCTCACGGTGGACGATGCCAAGTCCCTGGCGGTCGCGTCGCTGGCGGCGGTGCTCTGCGCCGGGCTGGCGGTCAAGGAGGCGACGCTCGTCGCCTTCGATCCCGCGTTCGCCGCCGCCTCCGGCTGGCCCGTGACGCTCATCGACTACTGCCTCGTGGGGCTGGTCGCGCTGATGGTCGTGGTGGGCCTGCCCGCAGCGGGCGCGGTGCTCGTGACCGCGCTGGTGGTCATTCCTCCCGTCACCGCACGGCAGTGGACCGATCGCGTGCCGATGATGCTCGTGCTCGCCGGCTGCATCGGGCTCGCAGCTGCCATCGGGGGCGTGGCGCTCAGCGCGGCCGTTCCGAAGCTGCCCACCGGTCCCACGATCGTCCTCGTCGCGGCCTCGCTGTTCGCAGTGTCGTTCCTGGCCGCACCCGGTCGCGGCTGGCTGGCCCGCCGCCGTGAGGTCCGCGACACCGAGCGCACGTGGGTGGAGGGCCGGCTCCTCTGCGCCGCGCTCGAGGCCACGGATGCGCATCCCGGCGCATCGTTCGGCCGCCCGGAGGTCGAGGCGCGGGCGGGGTCGCAGCGGGGCAAGGCGGCCGCCTGGGATGCACTCGTCCGCCGCGGCGCCTTCGTGCCGCTGCGCGATGCGGGGAATCACTGGCGGCTCAGTCCAGCGGGCCGCGCGGCGGCCACCGAGCGGGCTCAACGCATCGCGGCGTGGGGGCGGGTGCTCGCCGAGCGTCCCGCGGATGCGCGGGGGCTGCTCACGATCGACCTGCCTGCGCCGGAGGCGGTGCTCGGCGCCGAGCGGGCCGTGGGCCGCGCGGAGAATTGAGGCCACGCCATGGAACCCGCCTTCACGTGGGCTGAATTCGGCCTTCTGCACGGCTGGGCCATCGCCACCGCGGCCGTGGTGGCGGCGGGGTGCGCGCTCGTGGGAACCCTGCTCGTCGTGCGCAGGATGAGCCTGCTCGGCGACGCGATCAGCCACGCGGTGCTGCCCGGCATCGTGCTCGCCGTGCTGGCGGGGGGCAGGCCCGGCGGCGGGTTCGTGCTGGTGGGTGCGGTGGCCGCCGCGCTCGTCACCGTGCTGCTCGTGCAGACGCTGCGCCGCGAGGGCGGCCTCGCCGAGGATTCCGGCACGGGCGTCGTGTTCACCACGCTGTTCGCGGTCGGCGTGGTGCTCGCCACGGCCCTCGCGGGCCGCATCGACCTCGATCCGGGATGCATCCTCTACGGCATCCTCGAACTCGTCCCGTTCGACACCGTCTCCGTCGCCGGGGTCGACGTGCCGCGGGCGTTTCTCACCGGGGTGATCGTGCTGGGCGTGGTCGCGGCCTGTCTGGCTGCGACGTGGAAGGAGCAGGTGTTCACCGCGTTCGACGCCGACGCCGCGCGGGCGCTCGGGCTGCCCGTCGCCGCCGCGACCGTGATGCTGCTGGTCGCGACGGCGCTGGTGACCGTGGCGAGCTTCGAGGCCGTGGGGGCGATCATCGTGGTCACGATGCTCGTCGTGCCGGCGGCCACGGCCGAACTCCTCGTCCGCCGGCTGCCCGCGACGGCAGCTCTCGCGGTCGGGATCGGCGTGGCGGCGGCCATCCTCGGATACCTCGCGGCGTGGCGGCTCGACGTGAGCGCTGCCGGGATGATCGCCGTCGTGCTCGGGATCTTCTACGCGGCTGCGACGGTTGCCGCCCCCGACGACGGTGCGATCGCCCGGCTCGCGGCGCGGATGGCGCTCGCGTGGCGCATCGCCTGCGAGGACGCGCTCGCGGTGCTCTGGCGGGCCGAAGAGTCGCCGGCGGCGGCTCCGGGGTCGGCGGGCGGCTGGATGCGGTGGCTGGTGCTGGCGTGGCTCGCGGCGACCGGCCGCGTGGCTCGGGATCGTGGACCCCCTCGGCTCACGGCTCCCGGCCGCGCCGAGGCCGAGACGGTGGTGCGATCGCACCGCCTCTGGGAGGCGTGGCTGGGCCGCCACGTGGATCTGCCGCTCGACCATCTGCACCCGCCGGCCGAGTGGATCGAGCACCATCTCGGCGCCGAGGTCAGGGGGAGGATCGAGGCCGACGTGGGCGCGGAGGTGAGCGACCCTCACGGTCGCGCGATCCCGCGCGAGCCGAGCCAGCCAGACGCCTGAGCAGGGCGAGATTCGCCTTGTCCTGGGCGGGCGTCATCAC
>RFPF01000351.1 GCA_009926295.1 Planctomycetia bacterium | reverse complement strand
AACCCGGGCCGACAAGGGCAGCTATCGCAAGCTCGAGCCAGCCATCAGGCTCTCGATCAAGGAGATCCTCAAGGAGTCGCCCGGAGCCAATGTCCCGGCCCTGATCCGCGAGCTCAGGCATCGCAAGGTGCTCTCCCCCGAGACGGAGATCAACCGGGCGACCCTCTATCGGTACATCAAGACCGAGAAGCTTCGGGTTGTGAATGACGATGCCCACGACCGGAGGAAATTCGAGACCGATCATCCCAATGAACTCTGGCAGTCAGATGTCATGCACGGTCCCTACGTCACAATCGACGGCAGGAAACGGAAGAGCTACCTCCTGGCGTTTCTCGACGACCATTCGCGATTCGTTCTGTTCGCCCGGTTCGGACTCGACGAGACGTTCGAGACCTTCCGAGATGGTCTGAAGTGCGCGATCGAAAAGCATGGGCTTCCCCAGAAGCTTTATGTCGATAATGGTTCCTGCTTTCGGTCGGTGCAGCTGGAGCAGACGCTGGCTCTGCTTGGAGTCGCGCTCTCCCACTCGAGGCCGTACACGCCCCAGGGGCGCGGCAAAGTCGAGCGTTGGTTTCGTACCGTGCGTGATCAGTTCCTCGCGCTTACGCTCCCTGATGGAATCACGCTCTCGGATCTCAATGTTCGGTTCGAGCAGTGGCTGGAGCAGTACCAGCGGACCGAGCACGGAACGACGGGCCAGACACCGCGCGATCGCTATTTCTCAAATCTTCAATGCTCCAGGCCCGCGCCGCTCAGGCTTTCTGAATATTTTCGGGTCGTCGAGCGCCGCGACGCAGGCGTCGATCCCGAGCCGCTCCGCCAGCGCCGTCGCGCTTGCGGTGAGCCCGCGGTCGTGGTTGCCGAGCACGAGCACGATCTCGGCCGCGATCCGCCTCCGGCAGTCGCGAAACTCCGCCCACACCGCGTCGGTGCAGCCGCCCTTCGCGTGGAGCAGGTCGCCGAGCACGACCACCCGCCGTGCCGCCTGCTCGGCCGCGAGCCGCGCGAGCCGGGCGAGGTCTCCCTGCGCGCTGCCCTCGGGCACCGGGATGCCCGCCCGGCGGAAGGTGGCCGCCTTGCCGAGATGCACGTCGGCGACGAGGAGCGTGGCCGTGGCCGGCACGAAGGCCGCGCGGCCGGCGAGCAGCACGAGATCCGCGTCCGCCTCGGTGCCGACCTTCACGAGGGCTCTCCGTCGGCCGCCCGTTCGAGCTCGCGCGCCATCTCGGTGATCCGTTCGAGCCAGCCCTGGGTCGTGAGCCGCGACTGGATCTGCTCGGCCCAGATCGGAAACGCCAGCGGCGAGAGCCGCGGGGGATCGACGATCACGATCTCCTTCGTGGCGATCCGCTCGAGCGCCGCGGCGAGGCGGCGAAACTCGAATTGCTGCTCGAGCACCTCGCGGCGGGCCTGCGCGAGGAGCATGTTGTCGGCGTCGTGCTCGGAGAGCACGTCGAAGATCAGGCCGGCCGACGCCTGCGTCTGCTTCTGCGACCGCCCGCCGCCGGCGACGAGGCCCGACACCCGGGCGATCTCGCGGAAGTGGCGTTTCGCGAGTTCGGTGCCGTTCAGGCAGGCGAGCAGATCCTCGAGCAGGCTGGCCGGCGAGAGCAGCCGGCGCCACGTCGCCTCGTCGGCGGCGAAGGCGGCGCGGCCGGTGATCTCGAGCCCCCAGTCGGTGGCCGCGAATGTGAACGTGCCCGGCCTGCGGCTGGCGAGCCGCCAGGTGACGAGCGCGGCGAGCCCCTCGTGCACGAGCCGTCCCTCGAAGGGAAACAGGAACGCATGATGTCCCTCGCGCGACTTCACCCGCTCGACGAGCAGGGCGTCGGCGGTCGGCAGCCGGCTCCAGCGGGCCTGCGTGGCGAGGAGCGGCAGCACGGCCCGCACCTCCGGCGGCGCGTGGCGGTCGGTCGCCCCGCGGACGAGGTCGAGCACGGCGGCCGAGAGGAGCGTGGAGAGGGGCATGCGGCCGCCGTTCCAGCGCGGCACCTGCAGCCCCGGCGTCTGCCGCGACCGCTTCACCCATGCCGTGAGCCCGTCGAACCGGAACAGTTTCAGCGGCCGGCCGGCGAACAGGAACCGGTCGCCCTCGTTGAGCCGGGCGATGAACGACTCCTCGACCGTGCCCAGCCGCCCGCCGCGCAGCCACTTCACCTCCACGGTGGCGTCGCCCGTGATCGTGCCGATGTTCATCCGGTGCCGCCGCGCGATCGCGGGACTCGCGACGTACCAGCGGCCGAACCGTTCCTTGATCCGCGCGAAGTCGGGATAGGCCCGCAGGGCGGGGCCGCCTCGCGCGGCGAAGTCGAGCGCCCACCGCCACGAGCGGTCGTCGAGCGCGGCGAAGGC
>RFPF01000036.1 GCA_009926295.1 Planctomycetia bacterium | reverse complement strand
GCCGCGGATGGCGGGCGGCTCCTCGAACCGGTCGGGAGTCACCACGAGGACACACTCGGCGGCCACGGCATCGCCTGCCGGGGAACGCCGCTCCGCAAGGATCGTGTGCCAGCCGAGCGGCAGCGAAGGAGGAACCGCGAAGGCGTGTCGACGGGTCCGCACGCCGTCGATCGTGCGCGGCGCGGCCGGATTGGGGACTTCGCACAACTCGAGCGTGCCGCCCGCCTCGAACGCCACCCGTGCCGCGAGCGAGTCGCCCGCGGGTGCGTGGGCCATCACCGTGCCACCGCGTCCCTGCCGCACGACGAGCACCGGGGGCAGCAGCCGGCGCCACGGTCCGCAGCGAACCCGGTCCCACGCTGCGGCACGACCGGCGGGAGACCGGATATCGACATGGAGCGCGGCCAGCACCCGCTGAAGGGTCTCGTGGCCCACCGGTCGCAGCGTTCCGGCCTGGTCACGGTATTCGGTGGCCACCCCGAAGGCCCGCGCAAGCGCGGCGAGTTCGTCTGCAATTCGCGGCCTTGCGGGGGCGGGATGTCCCTCGGGTCGCTCCGTCACACCCTCACCCCGTCGTATGTGTTCGAAGGCAACGCGTCATCGCGACCGTCGTCGTCCACGAGTGTAGGGATCTGGCCCGCGGGTGTCGGGTGCTGCCGGGCTCACGAGGGCTCACGGGCCGGGAGGGCATGGCGGCGTCTGCGCGTCGCCGGAGATCGGGGACGGCACGCCGGTCACTTCGGGGCAGCCCTGCGGGCACGGCCCGGCGGGACCTGGCATGGCTGAGGGGATGGCCGCCCCCGCGACGACCGGGGCCCCGGCCACCGGCGCCGCGTACGACACCGGCTGGGCGACCCCCGGCTGCGGGTAGACGGGAGGAGCATAGGGGGGCGCGTAGGCGTAGGTCTCGGCCCGATGGTGGGCGCACCCGACGACGCCAAGGAGCGACAGGGCTGCGAGGCACCGCGGCACGAAGGGCATCATGTCTGGCTCCGCGGGGATCGCTGGCCCGGAACGCTGTCGCGGAAGGATAGGGAGCCCCGCCACCGGCCGCAACCGCAAACCGGGCCGGGCTACCGTGCGGCTGGAGCCCGCGTCAGCGTTGCTCGAAAAGCGCGATGCTGGCCGTGAATCCATGCAGGCAGTTGCGGGGCCCCACGGGCCCGAACTCTCCCTGCGCGAAAAACCCCGCGGCCGGCACCGGCCCCACGGCCTCCTGCAGGCAGGCGGCGTCGTGGTGGGGGTCGGCGAAGAGCCGCCTGCCCCGGCCGTTGCAGGTGAAGAGCAACGCCCCGGCGGGCGGCGGCGCTCCTCCGATCCGCCGCTCCTCGAGCAGGGCCACGAGGTCGTCGTGGGCCGACTCCGCGTCGCGCACGTGAAACTGCACCGTCTGCCCGACGCGCACCGCGTCGCCGATGGCGAGCACGCCCTGCTCCGGGTCGGCGCCCACCACGTTTCGCACGAGGAAGCTGCCCGGCTGGCGCAGGTCGCGATATTCGCTCACCGCCCGGCCGACGTGGAGCGACGTCTTCACGAGCTGCCGGGTTCCCGCGTCGAGACCGGCGTAGACTTCGCGCAGCCGCTCCAGTGCCGGCCTCCCGCCCAGTTCGATGATCAGGTTCTCGTCGCTGCGGGTGATCACCAGCGGATGCCCGATGGGCCGGCAACCCTGCGACACCACCGGCCTGACCGGCGTGCCCGAGATCACGACGCCGACGGCCCCGGAGTCGTAGGAGGCCGGGCCGACGACGAGCGTGTTGCTCCCCGGCAGACCGCCGCCGCTGGCGAAGCCGCCGATCACGGGAACGCCGGGATGGTCCTCTTCCATCCGCCGCATCAGGCGGTCGACGTTGAAGGAGAACGGATCGGCGAGCAGGAGCAGCGTGGCGTCGTCGGGCCAGCCCTGCTCGAGGGCGTCGGGCCAGCCGACGTACACCCCACCGTCGGGCGACTGGGCATACTCGAGTGACAGCGGAACGATTCGTGCCCCGGGCAGCCGCGCGAGCCACACCACCACCGCGGGGCCATCCTCGTATTCGCGTCCGTCGGCCACGACGCCCTCGGCCGTCGCCGCGACCACGTTGGGGACGGCGAGGACGTCGGCCAGCCCCTCGAGGGCCGGCCGCACCGGCCCGTCGAAGCCGCTCGCCACGAATACGACGGCCAGGTCGGCCGCAACGTCGCCAAGCCCGCGCCGGGCCTCGGCGATGGCGGTGTGGATCGCGGTGTCGATGTCGGGTTCGGTCGACAGACCGACGGCGCAGCGGGCGGAGAGGTCGGTCATGCAGGTCTCAGCAGACGATTTCGGCGAACGAGGTGATCGGATCGTGGGCGAACGTTCCGCCCGGCTCGCGGTTTCCCGGGCGGATGGCCAGGGCCGTGGCCATGCCCGCGATCCGGGCTGCGTCGAGCTCTGCGCCCACGTCGCTCACGAACAGGATCTGTCGCGGCTCGAGGCCCATGTCGGCGGCGATCGCCGCGTAGCTGTCGGGCTCGCGTTTGGGGCCCGTCGTGGTGTCGTAGTGGCCGCGGAGGTGGGGGAGCAGGTCGCCCGCCGCGGTGTGGCCGAAGAACAGTTTCTGCGCGTCGATCGAGCCCGACGAGTAGATCCGTACGTCGATCCCGGAAGCGGACCACTGCTCGAGCGCCGGCGGAACGTCGGGAAAGACGTGCGACACGAGTTCGCCCGATTCGAAGCCGTTCCGCCAGATCATCCCCTGCAGAGCCTTGAGCGGCGTGCTTTTCACGTCTCGATCCATCAGAGCGATCGCCGCCAACGCCGCCTGGCCGGGACCCGCCTCCGGATCGGCTCCCGCCTCGTTGGCGATGTCGCCCGCCAGTGCGGCCACGAACGCGTCGTCGGCGTGGCGGGCCAGGAATTCACCGACGTGCCGCCTCGCGAATTCGAAGAGCACGTCGTAGACGAACGAGATCGAGGACGTCGTGCCCTCGACGTCGAGCAGGATCCCGCGGCCGTCGAACACGATCACGTGCCGGTCCTTCCCGCGGGTGCGATCCACGCCGGCCCGAAGCAGAGCGGCTCGTAGCCGGCATGCACGCCGTCGGAGAGGTAGTGAGGCGTCCACCCGCTCACGTCCTGGAACAGCCGGATCGCGCGGATCCGGCGGTCGGCGCAGAGATCGAACCAGTGCCGGGTGCCGAGGGGCACGCTGATCATGTCGCCGCTCCAGACCTCGATGGCGAACACGGGCCTCGACACGGGATTGATGTGGAACACGCCGCGGCCCTGGAGGATGAACCTCACCTCGTCCTCGGTGTGCGTGTGCTCCTTGTTGAACTTGTCGAGCATCGCGCCGAGATTGGGGGTGTCGGGATAGACATCGACCACGTCCGCCGTCACGAATCCACCGCGCCGCTTCAGATCGTCGATCTCCGAGGCATAGGCTGCGAGGATCGTGTCGGCGGGGGCGGCGGGATCGACGCGGTCCTCGAGCGGCCATCGCGCGTAGTCGATGCCGTGGCTCGCGAGGAAGGCCGTGATCTCGCCGGCATCCTCGATGCGTCGGCTCTCGGCGGGGACGGTCACGATCGCCATGGGGCACTCCTCTCGGCAAGGGAGACGGTCAGGCAGATGGATGGCCCGCGGCCAGCATCCGGCTGCGGGCCACGACCTCGAACAAAAACTCGTGGATCTCGACGTGCCGCCGCGCCTCGGCGAGATCGCGGCCCCAGGTGTAGAGCCCGTGGCCGGCGAGCAGGAAGCCGTGGACGGGCGGCCGGCGCGGGTCGCCCCAGTCGGCCCGCGAGAGCCGCTCGCGGATCCGCCCCGACAATTCGACCATGTCCTGGCTGTTGGCGAAGATCGGCACCTCCACCGACGTGTCGTGCGTGCCGATGCCCTCGAGGCCCTTGAGCATCTCGAAACCCTCGATCCGCAGGCTTCCCCGCGCGAGGTCGGCCCGCGACAGGATCGTGCTCCACACGGAATGGGTGTGAAGCACCGCACCCACGGGGCCGCCGCCGAGCGAGGGAACGAGGTCGGCGACGAGGCAGTGGAGCAGCGTCTCCGCCGAAGATCTGCGACCAGGCCCCGCGTCGACGATCGTGCCGGCCGCGTCGACCCGCACGAAGTCGTCGCGGCCGAGCGCCGACTTGTCCTTGCCGCTGGCGGTGATCACGAGCTCGATCGGGTCGCGCGACACGACCACGCTGTAGTTGCTGCTGGTGCCAAGCGACCACGACCGGCCGTGGAACTCCCGGCCGATCGCCCGCAGGGCGTCGACGGCGTCTGTGCCGGAAGCAACGGAACTCGTGGCGCTCATCCCCCGAGATCGTAGGAAATCAGAGGTAGGGCGAAAAGAGCCGGGCGATGCCGTCGCGGAGCCGCACGGCCAGCCCGCGGGCGTCGACGTCCTCCAGCGTCTTCGGACGCGAGCGGGAGATCACGCCGGAGATGTGCCGGTCGATCCGGGAGGCGAGGTCGCGGTCGTAGGTCTCCACGTTGAACTCGAAATTGAGCCGCATGCTGCGGTCGTCCCAGTTGCCGCTGCCGAACAGTGCCCATGCGCCGTCCACCGCCATCAGTTTCGTGTGGTCGAAGGGGGGCGGCGACATCCATACGCGGCAGCCCCGCCCGAGAACCTGCCAGAGCATCGCCGTGGACGCCCAGCTGACGAGCGCGAGGTTGTTGTCGCCGGGAAGCACGATGTCGACCTCGACGCCGCGCAGCGACGCCACGTCGAGCGCCTGACAGACGGCGTCGTCGGGGAGGAAGTATGGGGTCATGATGCGCACCTTTCGCTGCGCGGCGGCAAGCGCACCCACGAGCACGAGCTTGATGCGGCCGATCTCGGGGTCGTCGGGCCCATAGCGGATGCCGCGGGCGAGCGCCGTGCCCGCGGGCGCGGGATTCGGGGCCCACGGAGCCTCCTCGCCGCCGGCGGGCGAGTCGCCGACGAGCGATTCCCCGGAGGCGAACGCCCAGTCCTCCACGAACACCTCGAGGAGCTGCGACACGACGGGCCCGCGGAGTTCGAAGTGCATGTCGCGCACCGGGTGGGCGGGGGCATGCGCAAGCCAGCAGCCGTCGCGGATGTTGAGCCCGCCGGTGAATCCGATCGCGCCGTCGACCACCATGATCTTGCGGTGGTTCCGCAGATTCGCGTAGGGGAAGTAGAGCGGCACGCCGGTCGGCAGGAACAGCTCGTGCCGCACTCCCCGATCGGCGAGCACGCTGGTGATCGGGGGCCGTGTGTACCGGGAGCCGATGCCGTCGACGAGCACGCGGACGGCAACGCCCCGGCGGGCCGCCCTGCCGAGCGCGTCCGCGAACATCCGTCCGGTGCGGTCGTTGTCGAAGATGTACGACGCCAGGCCCACGCTCCGGGTCGCGGCGTCGATCGCCGCCAGCATCCGTGGATAGGCCTCGTCGCCGCCCTCGAGGGGCTCGATCGAGTTGCCGTCGACGAGCGGCCGGTCGGTGACCGCGCCGACGAGCGTGGCCAACGACCTCAGCGGCGCCGCGGGCGGGCCGATCGCGGCGGCGAGCCGCTCGGCATCGGCCGTGGCCGACGCGAGCTCGTGGACGACCGTCAGCGCGCCTGCCCGCAGCTGGCTCGCCCTCGACCGGATGCGGTTGACTCCGAGCAGTGCGTAGGCCACCGCGCCGAAGACCGGGGAGAGCCAGATCAGGCCCACCCAGCCGATGGTGGAGCGGGTGTCGCGCTTGACGAGGATCGCGTGGACGCTCGCCACCACGTTGATCGCGAGCACGGAGAAGGCGAGGACGTGCGGCCAGATGGCCATCCACCACCGCAGCGCCGTCGAGACGAGGTCCTCCATGCCGGATACTCTAGCCTGTGGAAACCGGCCGCCCGGCGGGGCGGTCTAGAACACGTTGGGCACGAAGTCGCCCCCCCTGCAGCGCTTGAGATGGGCGAGGGCGGCGACCTGACCGGTGGTTTCCAGGGCGTCGCGATAGACCGGGTCGTGGAAACCCTCGATGTCGATGCTGCCCCGCCAGCCCGCCTGCCGCAGGATCGTGATCAGGTCGGTCCAGTTGGTGTCGCCGAATCCCGGGGTGCGATGGAACGCGTAGGGCTCGCCTCCGCGGATGCCGTGCTCGCGGATCACGTCCCAGCGCACGGTGGCGTCCTTGCCGTGGACGTGCCAGATCCGCCGGGCCCAGCGCGCGAGCTGCGGCAGCGGATCGACGAAGCTCACGAGCTGGTGGCACGGCTCCCATTCCAGCCCGAGGACGGGGCTCGGCACCTCGGCGAACATCGCCTCCCAGGCCCGGGGCGCGTGTGCGATGTTGTGGTCGCCGCTCTCCCACGTGCCGCGCTTTTCGCAGTTTTCGAACGCCAGGCGAACGCCGCGATCCTCGGCGCGGGCGGCGAGCGGCCGGAACACCTCGCCGAACCGGCCGTACGACTCGGGCACCGGCCGGCCGGGCACGCGGCCCGCGAAGCCGGCGACGATGTCGCAGCGGAAGGCCGCGGCGTGGTCGATGAGCCGCTCCCAGTCGTTGACCGTCTCTGGACTCGACAGCGGGTTGCCGTACACGCCGAGGGCGCTGACGCGCGGGGCGACGTCGTGCTCGCCGAGAGGATGGGCGTCGAGCACCGCCCGCACGGCGGTGGCGAGCGCGGGGAGGTCGATGTCGCCGACGGTGCGTCCGAACACGATCTGGAACGATTCGAACCCAAACCGGAGCAATTGCCGGATCACCTCGGGGGTGCGGTCGTGGGCGGGCACGACGGTGCCGATGCGGATGTCTGCGTGGGCCGTGTTCATGGGCCCCCAGCCTACACCGCGGGGTACACTGGCATCATGCGGCTGCTGAGCTGGAACATCCACAAGGGGATCGGAGGCAGGGATCGCCGCTACGCCCTCGGGCGGGTCATCGACTGCATCGAGGCGGAGAATCCCGACCTCGTCTGCCTTCAGGAGGTCGACAGGCTCGTGCGCCGGAGCCGGTTCGACGACCAGCCGCGGCTGCTCGCCCGCGCCCTCCGTTTCCATTCGTTCTTCCAGCAGAACGTGCCGGTGGGCCGCGGCTCCTACGGCAACCTCGTGCTCTCCCGCTGGCCTGTCGCCAGCCGCCACCGCATCGCCCTCCGCCACGGGCGGCGGAAGCCGCGGGGCGCCCAGCTCGCGGTGGTCGACTCTCCCGAGGGGCTCCTCCATCTGGTGCACACACACCTCGGCCTCGCGGAGCGCGAGCGTCGCTGGCAGATCGAGCGGCTCCTGGGGCACATGCTGTTTCGATCAGCCGACCGGCTTCCGTCGCTGCTGGTCGGCGACTTCAACGACTGGCGCGACTCACTTGCGGCCGACATGGGCGCCGGCGGCTTCCGACAGGTGACCAGCCCGCCGGCACGGTTTCGCACGTTCCCGGCGTGGCTCGCGATCGGCAGCCTCGACAAAGCGTTCGTCCGGGGGCCGATCGACGTCCGGCACGCCCGCGTGGTCCGCACGAGCCTTGCCAGGACGGCGAGCGACCACCTGCCGCTCATCCTCGATTTTCACGTGCGTTCATCACACGGGTAGGCGAGGGGGTCGGTGAACGCTCGAGGAGCTTTGGGCCGTCGCGGCCCACGCGACAATCTCAAAGACCGCGAAACGGCGACTTTTGCCGCCCCCGAGCCGGTGCACGGCGACTCCGCCATCTACGAAGCGGCCAGCGACTTCGCCGCCGCCGCGACCGTCTCCTCGATGTCGGCGTCGGTGTGGGCCGCGGAGAAGAACAGGGCTTCGTACTGGCTGCACGGCAGATAGATCCCGCGGTCGATCATGCTCCAGAAAAACCGGGCGTACCGGGCGGTGTCCGACAGGCTCGCCGTCTTCCAGCCCGTCACGGGCACGGGCTCCGGCCCATGCTGGAAGAACATCGTCATCATGCTGCCCACGCGGGCGACCCACGCCGGCACGCCGGCTGCAGCGGCCGCCGCGCGAAAGCCCTGCTCCAGCCGTGCGCCATGCCTCTCGAGCCGCTCGTAGGGAGGATTGTCCTTCAGTTCCTCGAGCGTGGCGGTGCCGGCGGCCACGGCCAGCGGGTTGCCCGCGAGCGTGCCCGCCTGGAACACCTTGCCCGCCGGAAGCACGTGGTCCATCACGTCGCGTCGGCCGCCGTACGCTCCCAGCGGCAGCCCGCCCCCCACGATCTTGCCGAGCGTGGTGAGGTCGGGTGTCACGCCGAGGACCTCCTGGGCACCGCCGTAGGCCAGCCGAAAGCCCGTCATCACCTCGTCGAACACGAGCAACGCGCCGTGCGCGAGCGTGATCTTCCGGGCCGCCCCAAGGAACTCCCGCGTGGGCACGACGAGGCCCATGTTGCCCACGACAGGCTCCATGAGCAGGGCTGCGATCGCCCCTCCCTCCTTGGCGAAGGCCCGCTCGAGGCCCTCCACGTCGTTGTATTCGAGCACGATCGTGTCGGCCGCCGTGCCTGCGGTGACGCCCGGCGATGTCGGCACGCCCAGCGTGGCGGCCGAGGAGCCCGCGGCCACGAGCAGCGAGTCGACGTGTCCGTGGTAGTTGCCGGCAAACTTCACGATCTTGTCGCGGCCGGTGAATCCCCGGGCGAGCCGCACCGCGCTCATCGCCGCCTCCGTGCCGCTGCTGACCATCCGCACCTTCTCGATGCTCGGCACCGCGGCGATGATGAGTTCAGCAAGCCGGCTCTCCGCCTCCGTGGGTGCGCCGTAGCTCGTTCCGGTGGCGAGTGCCCGTTCGACCGCCTGGAGGACCCTCGGGTGGCGATGCCCGAGGATCATCGGGCCCCACGAGCCGATGTAGTCGAGATAGGTGTGACCGTCGATGTCGGTGAGCCGCTGGCCGAGGGCGCTCGCAAAGAAGATCGGCTCCCCGCCCACGCCGCCGAAGGCACGGGCCGGGGAGTTGACGCCGCCCGGGATGAGTTCCTTGGCGCGGGCGAAGGCGGTGTGGCTGCGTTCGAGACGGCGGGACATCATGGCGTGGCGAGCATCTCCCGGGCGTCGGCGACCGCGGCCGCGGCATGCGGCCGCGTGGCATACAGATCGACGAGCCCCTCGAGCAGGCTGCGCCTCCTCGCCAGGAGGGCTTCCCGCGCGTCGCCGTCGGCGGCGGCTGCTTCACCGGCGAGCGACTCTGCCTGCCGGAAGATCTCGGCGACGCGGCGGGCGTCCTCGGCCTCCTCGCGGTCGGCGAGCGGGCCGAGTCTCGCGATCTGCCGCCGGGCGAGATCGAGCCACAGCGTGGGGTCGTCGGCTGCCGATCGCGTCGTTCCGGAGGTGGCCGCGGCCGCCTCGGGGTGCAGGGCCACCATGGCTTCGAGCGCGTCGCGGCATGCCGACGGGCTCTCGGCTTCGCGCTCCATCGCCGAGCGGTAGTCGCGTTCGAGCGGGGCGAGCGTCTTGCCGCCGGGCGGCCGCCGCCGCGCCCGCTTTTCGAGGGCGTCGAGCGCCAGCGTCCGCGACAGCGTCCGCACGTGTGCGGCACGGGGATCGTCGGGGAACCGGCGGAGAAATTCATCGATCGCCGGCAGGGCGTCACGCAGGTCTCCCCCCTTTTCGGCCGCCACCTCGGCGGCTTCGATCCGGCCGTGGAGCTCGTCGACGGTCACCGGCCTGAAGAGAAGGTATCCCGTGGCTGCGAACAGGACGATGGTCATCACGGCGGCGACGGCCCGCCACCGCTTTTCGACGGCCCTGTCGTGGGCTGCACGGGCGGTCGCCATCCGCTCCAGATCCTCGACGGTCGTGAAGCGGCTGCGCGGCGTGCGTTCGACGACCGTGGTCGCCGCGGCGTTCGCCCCGGTGCCCGTGGGGGCCGTCACTTCGATTGCCTTGGTGGTGTTGCCGGCGGCGGCACCGGTGGCCGCGAGGGTGCGCGTGACATCGGCTGCGTTGGTCGGGGCGGTCTCCGGCGTCCGCCCCGCCTCCGTCGGAGCGAAGAGATCTACGTCCTTCGGGACGGCAGTCGCGCCGGACGGCAGCGGAAGCTCGGTGAGCGGACCGGTGTCGCCGATCGGCCCCGGCGGTTGATGAAGGGTTTCGATGGCCGTGAGCAGCCGCCCGAGCGCCAAGGCATTGGCCGGGCGGGCTTCCGGCGCCTTCGACAGGAGCCGGTCGACGAGGAGGTCGAGCTCGGGTGGCACATCGGGGTACAGCGACGACACGCGCGGGGCGGGCTCGTGCTGCTGGCGGCGGATGATCTCCGCCGCCTGCGCCCCCGTGAATGGCGGCCGGCCGGTGAGCATCGCGAACATCACCAGCCCGAGCGCGTAGAGATCGACGCGGTGGTCGACGTGCCGGCCTGCAGCCTGCTCCGGGGCCATGTACTCCGCGGTCCCGACGATGTTGCCGTGGGCCGTGTGGGCCGCCCCCCCGAACAGCTTTGCGATGCCGAAGTCGGCGAGCCTGACGCGGTCGCCGATGGCGGTCTCCGCCCCATCGGCCACGAGCAGGTTCGCGGGCTTGAGGTCGCGGTGCACGATGCCCTGATCGTGGGCGGCCTTGAGGGCCCGCGTCACCGCCAGCGCCACGCCCACCGTTTCCTGCCACGTGAACCGCCTGCCCGCACGGATGAGCTGCTCGAGGCTCTGCCCGCGGACGAGCTCCATGGCGAAGTAGGGCTGATCGTCCTCCTCTCCGAACGCCAGCAGCTGCACGATGCCAGGATGCCGCAGCGTCTTGAGAGTTTCGATCTCCGCGTCGAATCGCCGGCGCAGCCCTGGGTCGTCGGCGAGATGCGCCGCGAGCACCTTGACGGCCACGTGACGCCCCGCATCGTCGGTCGCCTCGTAGACGGCCCCCATGCCGCCGCGGCCGAGCCGCGTCCCGATCGTGTAGGGCCCCAACTGCGTCGGTTGCATGCCGTCAGTGTATCCTGACGGCATGGCCCGTCCCCACACCCCCGTTCCGCCCGCGTGCGGAACCACGGCGCTGCTGGCCCGCTCCACGAACCAGGCCAGGGGTTTGGCCCGTTATTGCATCGAGTTCCTAAGGCGGCCGGAGCCGATCGGCCCCGCCACGCTCGCCCTGCTCGAGCGTTTTCATCTCGACAGCGTGGGCTGCGGCGTGTCGGCCGTCGCGCTCGGGGCGAATGCTCCTACGATCCTGCGCCGCGAGGCGCTCGCGTCGCCCCCGGCCGCCGGCTCCCGCGGCGGGATCTGCCTCGGCTCGTCGCAGCCGTGTGCGATCGAGAAGGCGGTCGCGGCGAATGCATCGGCCGTGCGCGAGTGGGACTCCAACGGCACGAATTTTGGGTTCGACGCCGCGAAGGGCCGCACGGCCGGCGAGTTCGGCCACAACGACTATTATCCAGTGGCCCTCGCGGCCGCCCGTGAGGCGGGGCTCGACGGTGACGCCACGCTCCGCGTGATGCTCCTCATCGACGAGATCCGCGGCCGACTCGCCGAGGTGTTTGCGCTGCGCAAATACTCGATCGATCACGTGCATCACGGGGCCGTGGCGAGCGCGGCCGCCTACGCGACGGCGCTTGGCGGCACGGAAGACGAGGTCGAGTCGGCGATCGGGATGGTGGTGGCACACTACGTGCCATTCAGGGCGATCCGCGCCGGTCACCAACTCTCCGACTCGAAGGGTGCATCCGCCGCGCTCGCCGCCGAGGCGGCAGTGAAGAGCGCGCAGCGGGCCCTCGCCGGGTTTATCGGCCCGCGCGACGTGTTTCGCAATCCGCTCGCGATCTATCGCCTCAACGAGCCCTGCCCTGCCGGCGAAAGCCCGTTCGACCTGGAGCTGGGCGTGCGAGGCGACGCCTTCGCGATTCACGCGATGCACTTCAAGCTCGGGCTCTACGAGCACCAGTCGGCAGGGGCTCTTCAATCGCTCGTCGATCTCTTCGCCGCCCGGCCCGCGCTCGCGGGCGATCTCGATGCGATCCAGAGCATCCGGGTAGCCATCTACGAGCCGGCCTACTCGATCATCGCCGACCCCGCGAAGCGTGCGCCCTCGACGCGTCAGTCGGCGGATCACTCGCTCCCCTACATCCTCGCGAAGACATTGCTCAAGGCGAGCGCGGCGCACGCCCGCGGCACACCGCTCGGCTGGGAGTCGCTCATGCTTCTGCCCGATGACTACTCCGATGCCGCGATTCGTGATCCTGCGATCGCAAGGCTGATCGAGCGGATGGAGATCGAGCATGGCGGCCCGGACTACGACGCGAAGTATCCGGAGGGCATCCCCACGAGCGTCACCGTGATGCATGCGACCCTCGGCGCACTCGGCGGAGGGCTCGTGACGTTTCCGCTCGGTCACGCCCGGTCCGACGCAGCCCGCACGGCCGCGGTGGTCGATCTCAAGTTCGATCGTCTCGTCGGGGTCGCGGTGGACGACCCGCAGGGGCTGCGACGAAGGATGAGCCTCGCCGGCAAGTCGCCCGCCGAGGTCGCCGAGCTCTACGCATTTCCGATCCGATGCACCACGACATAAGCGGCGTCCTCGCCGTGGACAAGCCCGCGGGCGTCACGTCGCGCCGCGTGGTGGACGTGGCGGCCAGGGCGTTCGGCACAAAGGCGGTGGGGCACGCGGGCACGCTCGACCCGCTGGCCACGGGCGTGGTCGTCGTGTGCGTCGGCCATGCCACGAAGCTCGTCGATTTCGTCCACCAACTCCCGAAGCACTATGTGGCGGTATTTCTCCTCGGCCGGTCGAGCCCGTCCGACGATCTCGAGACGCAGGTTACGGTGGAGGAACAGGCATCGCGGCCGACGCGGGCCGAGATCGAGGCGGCGCTGCCCGCCTTTTGCGGCGACATCCTTCAGCGGCCCTGCGACTACTCGGCCGTCCACGTCGATGGCAGGCGGGCCTACGCGCTCGCACGGAAGGGGCGTGAGGTCGTGCTCGTGCCGAAGCCGGTGCGGATCGACCGGCTGGTGATCACGGCCTACGAGTGGCCGAGGCTTGGCGTCGACATCGTCTGCTCGTCGGGTACGTTCGTGCGGGCGATCGGCCGCGACTTGGCCGCCTCCCTCGGAACGACGGCCGTCATGGAGTCGCTCGTGCGCACCGCGGTGGGCCCGTTTTCATCGGCCGGTTCCCTGCCGCTCGACCAGGTTACTCCCGAGTCGGTCCGTCGTGCCCTGCTCGAGCCGCTCGCCGCCGTCGCCCACCTGCCGCGGATGAGCCTCGCGGGAGATCAACTCGACCATGCCGTCCGCGGCGGCCTTCTCGACTGCGCTTTCGCACCCGCTCGGGCGGTGGCGGCGTGCGACGGGTCGGAACATCTTGTCGGCATCCTCCAGCGGCACGAGTCGGGACGGTATCGGCTGCGTCCCAACTTTCGTGGGGCGGGGTAAGCGCTTTTCAGCGATCGTGGAGCTCCTGAGAAATCCGGGCTGCGATCGTGTCTGGCGGATTCGACACATCCACGACGATCGCGTGCTCGTCGGTCGTTGGCCGCTCGAGCGTGGCGAGTTGGCTGTCGAGGAGGCCGGGAGGCATGAAGTGGCCCTGCCGGGCCGCGAGCCTCGTCGCGAGCAGGTCTCGGCTGCCGTCGAGATGCACGAGCACGATGCCAGGGCGAGCGAGCCCCAGACGGTCGCGGTAGCGCCGGGCGAGGGCCGAGCAGGCGACGACAGCCCCGCCGCCGGCCTCGCGCCGCCCGCCGATCTCCGCGGCAAGCCGGTCGAGCCAGGGCCAGCGGTCAGCATCGGTGAGCGGGGTGCCCGACTGCATCTTCGCCACGTTCTCGGGCGGATGAAAATCGTCGCCGTCGAGGAAGTCGCACCCCATCCGGGCAGCGAGCCGCCGGCCGACCTCGGTTTTCCCGGAGCCGCACACGCCCATCAGGACGACCACCGGTTTCATGCTCGCTCCCGGGCCGGGCATGCGGCCGACCCTCGCTTGCGCTTCGGGCTTTCGTTACCGTACAGACGCATACTCGCGATCAAACTCATGAAGATCACGAAACTCACGACGTTCATCGTGCCGCCCCGCTGGTGTTTCCTCAAGGTGGAGACCGACGCCGGGGTCACGGGCTGGGGTGAGCCGGTCGTCGAAGGGCGGGCCCACACGGTGGCGGCGGCCGTCGATGAACTCGCGGATTACCTCATCGGCAAGGATCCGGCCCACATCGAGGACCACTGGACGGTGCTCTACCGCGGCGGCTTTTATCGCGGCGGGGCGATCCACATGAGCGCGCTCGCCGGCATCGACCAGGCCCTCTGGGACATCAAGGGCAAGGTACTCGGCGTGCCGGTCCATCAGCTGCTGGGCGGCAGGGTGCGCGACCGGATCCGCGTCTACTCGTGGGTCGGCGGCGACCGTCCGGCCGACACCGCGGCCCAGGCCCGGGAGCGGGCCGCCCGCGGGTTCACGGCGATCAAGATGAACGCCTGCGAGGAGCTGCAATTCGTGGATACGGTCGACAAGGTCGATCGCGTGATCGCGAACGTGGCGGCGATCCGCGAGGCCCTCGGGCCGCACTTCGGCATCGGTGTCGACTTCCACGGCCGCGTGCATCGGCCGATGGCGAAGGTGCTGGTGAAGGAACTCGAGCCATTCCGCCTCATGTTCATTGAGGAGCCCGTGCTCAGCGAGCATGCCGAGGCGCTCGCCGAGATCGCCCCGTTCACGAGCGCCCCGATCGCGCTCGGCGAGCGGCTCTGCTCGCGGTGGGATTTCAAGCCGATCCTGGAGGCCGGCCACGTCGACATTCTTCAGCCCGACCCGTCGCACGCGGGCGGCATCACGGAGACCCGGAAAATCGCCGCCATGGCCGAAGCGTATGACGTCGCCGTGGCGTTCCACTGCCCGCTGGGGCCGATCGCGTTGGCGGCCAACCTCCAACTCGACGCCGTGTGCTACAACGCCTTCATCCAGGAGCAGAGCCTCGGCATCCACTACAACCAGGGCAACGACCTGCTCGACTACGTGAAGAACCCAGGGGCGTTCGCGTATGCCGACGGATTTGTGAGCATTCCGGACGGCCCGGGGCTCGGGATCGAGGTCAACGAGGACTACGTGCGCGAGCGGGCGGCCGTCGGCCACCGCTGGCGCAACCCCGTCTGGCGGCACGCGGACGGTAGTTTCGCGGAGTGGTGACCACCATCAGGAACGAGGTGTGAGATGAAAGCCGTGCGATTGCTCATCGTCGGTGTGGTGTCCTTGGCAGCGATGCACGCCGCCCGGGCTGAGCACTGGCCGCAGTGGCGGGGGCCGCGGAACGATGGGATCTCGACCGAACACGGCATTCCCGAGGGCTGGTCGAAAACGAAACACGTGGCCTGGCGGACGCCCCTCCCAGGCCGCGCGGGGGCCACGCCCTGCGTGTGGGGTGAGCGAATCTTTCTCACCAGCAACGAGGGCGACGACCTCGTACTTGTGAGCGTGAGCACGAAGGACGGGGCGATTCTCTGGAAACAAAAGGTTGGCGGCGGTAATCAAGACGCCCGGGCCGGCGAGGGCAATTCGGCTTCCCCCTCCCCCTGCACCGACGGCGAGCACGTGTGGGTGTTTTTCGGCACCGGCATCCTCGCCTGCTACACGGTCGACGGCGCCCAGGTGTGGAAGACGGATGTCAACGACCGGTTTGGGAAGATCGATATCCAGTTCGGGATGACAAGCACGCCCGTCCTCGACGGCGACTCCCTCTACCTGCAGCTCATCCACGGGGCCGACGACACCCGCACCGGCAAAGTGATCCGTCTCGACAAGAAGACGGGCAAGACCGTGTGGGAAGTGGATCGGGTCACGAACGCCCAGTTCGAGTGCAAGCATTCCTACGCGTCGCCCGTTCTCTACCGCCACGGCGGCCGCGAGTTTCTCGTGGTGCACGGGGCCGACTGCATCACCGGCCACGCCCTCGCTGACGGCAAGGAACTGTGGCGATTCGGGGGCTTGAATGGCCCGACCGACACGAACCCCAAGCCGCACGACAAGACGTTCCGGCTCGTCGCCTCCCCCTGCTGCGTGCCGGGCACGATCATCGTGCCGACGTGCAAGGGCGGGCCAACGATCGCACTACGCGTCAGCGACGACCTCGCCGGCGACTGCACGGGCAAGGCGGCGGTCGTGAAGTGGATCAATCCGCTCACGCCGGACGTGAGCATCCCGCTCGTAGCCAACGGCCTCGTCTACCTGCTCCACAAGGACGGCAAGCTGCAGTGCGTTGATCTCGAGACGGGCAAAGACGTCTACCTGGAGCGAACCCACACCGGCCAGCACCGGACGAGCCCGCTCCTCGCCGACGGGCGGATTTACTACGGCTCGAACGACGGCTGGGTGACAGTCGTGCAGCCCGGCCGCACGTTCGAGCAGCTCGACACGATCGATTTCGGCGGCGAGGCGATCACAGCGTCGCTCATCGTCTCCGACGGCACCCTCTACGTAAGGTCCTACGACGCGCTCTATGCGATCAAGGGGGACTGAACGACGAAATGCCTGATCCCTCGGCGGAAACCGCTGTGGCGGAAGCTGCCGCTGTGAGTAAAATCGAAGAGCGGGAGCAAGGCGTTCCGGGCCTCTTCCGCTCCCGCCGATCGACCTCAACGGTCCGCGATTCGGGCGTCCCGTCCTGAATCGGCGACGCGGGTGACCCTCACAGGACCTCTCGAGGACTTGCGTGCATGGGTTGCTCGAAACGTATCTTTGCGTCGGCGTCGGTTGCGCTCGTCCTCGCCTTCCTCCATAACGCCAGTGCGGCAGCGACGCCCGCCCGGCTATCGTTCAATCGAGACATTCGGCCGATCCTTTCCGACAACTGCTTCGCCTGTCACGGCCCTGACAATGCCAACCGGCAGGCTGGCCTGCGGCTCGACACCTTTGACCTGGCGACGGCCGAGCTCGACAGCGGAGCCCGGGCGATCGTGCCGGAGAAGATCGACGAAAGCGAACTCGTCGCCCGGATCGTGTCGGACGATCCCGACGCCGTCATGCCGCCGCCGCACGCCAAGATCGGCCGGCTGTCCGACGAGCAGGTCGCGACGCTCAAGCGATGGATCGCCGAGGGGGCGAAGTACGAGCCGCACTGGGCGTTCGTGACGCCGGTGAAGCCCGAAGCCGCGCACGGCTCGGGTGCAATCGATGCGATCGTCTCGGAGAAGCTCGCGAAGCGGGGGCTCGCGCTCCAGCCCGAGGCCGATCGCCGCACGCTCATCCGTCGCGTCTCGTTCGACATCACCGGCCTTCCGCCCACGCCCGCCGAAGTTGAAGCGTTCGTCGCCGACTCGGCACCCGATGCCTACGAAAAACTGCTCGACCGGCTGCTCGCGAGCCCGCGCTACGGCGAGCGGATGGCTACCGACTGGATGGACCTCGCCCGCTACTCCGACAGCTACGGCTTCCAGGTCGATCGGCCGCGGCCCGACATGTGGCCGTGGCGCGACTGGGTGATCAAGGCATTCAATGACAACCTGCCGTGGGACAAGTTCACGCTCTGGCAGGTGGCGGGCGATCTTCTGCCGAATGCCACCGACGAGCAGGTGTTGGCCACGGCGTTCAACCGGCTGCATCAACAGGAGAGCGAGGGCGGCTCCGTCGAGGAGGAATACCGCGTCAACTACGTGAACGACCGGGTGACGACGTTCGGCACGGCGTTCCTCGGCCTCACGTTCGAGTGCTGCCGCTGCCACGACCACAAAT
>RFPF01000350.1 GCA_009926295.1 Planctomycetia bacterium | reverse complement strand
CCCGCAGGGCCATCAGGCCCGGCATCTCGTTCTCGGCCAGCATGATCTCCTTGCGGCCCCAATCGGCGAGCGAGAGATCGGCAACCTTGTAGGGCAGACGGGTTTCGACGTGGGCCACGGCAACCTCCTTGAGGGTCTGAGAACGGTGATGCCCGCGGGCCCTGCGAGCCCGGGGGATTCCAATCATAGTGGGCTCAGCGAGGTTTGGCAGTAGCCGCCAGGGCGGTGCGGGCTGCCGCCACGAAGGCCCGCAGTTTCTCCGGGTCTTTGCGGCCCGGGGCCGACTCGACGCCGCTGGCCGTGTCGACGGCGCCGGCGCCGCTTGCGCGGATGGCGATCGCCACGTTTTCCGGCGTGAGGCCGCCCGCGAGGGCCGTCGGCACGTCGAGCGGCCTGGCCGCGGCGAACGCGCCCCAGTCGACCGTGTCACCCGTGCCGCCCAGCCGGCCGGCATCGGTTCCACGTGCCACCGCCGCGTCCACGATGACCAGCGCGGGCGCGGCCCCGAGGGCCGCCGCCTCGGCGAGCCACGCGCGTGCCTCCGCGAGCGGGTCCGCCGAGTCCGCCGGCGAATGCCCCGCCTGGAGCGGGTGTTCGAGACGCACGGCGCGGATGATCGTGAGGCCTGCGAGCTCAACGCACCGCGACGGCGGGTCGACTCCGGGCCCGTCGCCGGCCAGATGCCCGTGCAGCTGGACGGCGTCGAGACCCACTGCCGCGACGATGCGGCGGATCTCCTCCGCCCCGGCGCCGGCGAACACTCCCACCTTCACCGTTCCGGGTGGAATAGCCCGCGCCACGTTGCCTGCCCGGCCAGGGTCGAGCTGCCGAGGCGACCCGGGCACGAAGTTGAGGCCGATGGCGTCGGCCCCGGCGGCGGCCGCCGCTGCGGCATCGCCGGCGGAGGTGACGCCGCAGATTTTGACGTTGAAGAGCATTGTGTCGCGGACGCGGGATGACGGGCTCGGGCCTGTCCTGATGGAAAAGTCTACGCGGCCGTCAGATGGTGCAGGAAGCGACCGCCATTGGTCGACACCATACCTGTCGCGGGGCGTGGCCCCGGCGTCCCACCGGATCACGTAGTCCTCGATGACCGCACCCCGCCGCCATCCATCGAGCCGTCCGTTCCTCGCCGCGCCGCGAGTCGACTTCTACCATCCTGCGAAGGGCATCGATGCCGCGCTCCGCGGGCTCGACCGGCTGGTGCGCCGCGCCGAGGGGATCGGCCTGGTCGTCGGGCCCCCGGGAACGGGGAAGTCGCTCCTCCTGGCGAAGGTGGCCGAGAGCGTTCACGACGACTTCGACGTGGCGCTTCTCTCCGGTGCCCGGATCTGCACGCGGCGGGCACTGTGGCAGTCGATCCTCGCCGAGATCGGGGAGCCCTACCGCGGGATCGACGAGGCCGAGTTGAGGATCGGGATCGTGGAGCGGATTCGGGGGCTCGCGGCCACGGGCTCGGGCCTCGTGGTGCTCGTCGACGAGGGCCACACGCTCCCCACCCGGCTCATCGAGGAACTGCGGCAGCTCACGAACATTCCCACCCCGATGCCGGCGGTGCACATCGTGCTCGCGGGCACCGCCGAGCTCGAGGAGATCCTCGGCAGCCCGAAGATGGAGAGCTTCTCGCAACGGATCGGGGCCCGTCACTACCTCGAGCCGCTCGACCATGGCGAGACGGTCGCCTACGTGCGCACGCAGATGAGGACGGCCGGGCTCGACTGGGATGCCGCGTTCGAGCCCGGCTGCGACGACGCCGTGTTCAACGCCACCGATGGCGTGCCGCGGCTGGTCAACCAGCTCTGCGACCAGGCCCTCGTGATGGCCGGCGAGACCGGCCGCGGCCGCGTCGCGCCCGCGTGCATCGCTGCCGCGTGGACCGAGATCCAGCGGCTGCCCTCCCCGGCGGCGCTCGCGTCCGGCGCGGCGGGCCCGACGGTCCACGTCGAGGCGGCGGCGTTTCACGAGGGCGTCGAATCGACGTTCGAGCCGATGGATGGGCTGGGCGACGACGCCGGCGTCGTGGAGTTCGGTGGGTTCGGCGACGACACCCTCCTCGAGGTGGATCCGGTGCCGACGTCGGCGGGGTACGGCGCTGCCGACGGCCACCGTGCCGACGTGCCGGCCGATCCGTGGCATGGCCCGGAGGTGGAACTCGTGTTCGACGCGGCGGCGGATCCCTTCGAGGAATACTTCGAACAGGAGGAACGGGTGGTGGAGCGCTATGTGATGCGGGGCCCGGAGGACTTCAGCGGCCATCGCCACGTGGCGAGCCGCGAGGGCGCGGCGATGGCCCGCCAGCTCGACGCCTTGCAGATCGCCGGGGAATCGGCGGCTCCCGCCGCGGCCATGGGCGCC
>RFPF01000349.1 GCA_009926295.1 Planctomycetia bacterium | reverse complement strand
CGAACACGATCAGCCCCACGATCGCCCACTCCACGCGCAGGGCCCGCCGGTGCTGCATGAGGTCGAGCGCCGTCTCGGCCGTGCGCGAGATCAGGGCCAGCTTGCCATGGAGCGCCGCGAACCGCTCGCGGATCTCGAACTCGTCGCGGAGGCGGGCCCAGAGCCGCTCGAGCTCGGGATGATCCCAGAGCAGTTCGGGCGAATCGTCGACCCGCGCTCCCGCCACGACGCGATGCTCGGCGAGCAGGGCGCCCCCGAGGTGCTGGAGCAGCTCGCGGCCGGCTCGGCTGCCACGGCCCCAGTGGTCGAGGTTCACGGCGAACGGCTCGATGCGCTCGAACTGCCGCTCGATGTTCCGCTCGTGATGGGCGAGCGACACGCTCTTGGCCATGATGTCGGCGACGATCTGCAGCTTTTCGAGCGTGACGTCGGCGAGCACCAGAGCGCTGCCCTCGATCGACTCGCGGCCCGGCTCCTTCCCCGCCTCGATCCGGATGTCGAGCAGCTCGGTCTCCCGGTCGGCCGGGGAAAAGGGCTGGCGGATGTGATGCCCGATCTGTCGCAGGTAGTCGGAGATGCCCTCGGGGGCGGCGTCGAAGAACACGATGGCACCGTAGCGGAAGAGCACGGCCACGCCCCCGCGGCTGCCCGGCAGGCTCCCGCCGGTCAGCGTGCCGATGAGTTCGACGACCAGCGGTGCCTCGCCGGTGCGGTCGGTCGACCCCAGCCCGGCCAGGTCGATCCCCGCGCCCACGAGGACGGCCTGGGCACGAAACTCGTGCGGGGTGCGCACCGGTGGAGATTCGGCGACGGGCATGGGCGGGGAGGGGTTCGAGTTCCAAGTGTCCGCCGCGCGGGCGAACGACGGGCTGGCGAAACGGGCGGGCTCGTGGGTTCCGCGACCGGTGTCGAGTCTACCGTTCCCTCGGGCGGCCTGCAGGGGCACGGCCCGCCCGCCGACGCGGAGGATTCAGCACCATGTCAGCCATCGACCGCTCCGACCCGATCATCCTCGGCCACGTGCTCGCGGAGCACCGCGAGCTCTTCACGCGGATGCAGACCCTCAAGAAGGCGTTCGCCGACCACCCGCGGCCCACCGACGAGCGGTTCGCGGAGATCCGCGCTGCCGTCGTCGACCTGCGCGATCATCTGCGAACCCACTTCGAGCAGGAGGAGCAGGGGGGCTTCCTCGAGGAGTCGATCGCGCGGATGCCACGGCTGGCGGCCGCTGCCACGGCCATCGTGCGGCAGCACCCCGCCCTGCTCGCGGAACTCGACGCCCTGATCGCACGGATGACCGGAGATGCGGTTTCACGACAGGGATGGGCCGAAGCGGGCCGCGATTTCGAGCACTTCGCCGCGACGATGTGGGAGCACGAGCGCAGCGAAAATACCGTGGTCCAAGAGGGCTACAACGAAGATCTCGGCCTCCTCGATTAGCGTGGGGCAGGCGTCCCGCCCGCCGGGCATCGAGGTTTTATTGTCGACCGAGACGGTCGCCCCGCGGTCTACCCGATCACATCCTCGAGCCGCACGTCGCGCGGCGCGAACGTCGTGTCGAGCGGCGTCACCTTGCGAATGCGATCGATGTTCAGAACGACCGGCACGCCGGCGGCCGCGTTATCGGCGGAGAAGGCGAGCAGGCTCACGTTCGGGGGCTCGATCAGGATCCGATGCGGATGCAGCCGCCGGGTCGTGGCGGGATCGCCGTCCTCCTCGATCTCGATCTCGTGGCAGTCGGTGATCGCCCCGCTGAGCGTGGAGATGAGCCGCGGCCGTGCCGAGTAGCGCGGATCGAAGCCCTTGACGTGAAACACGTTCCGGGCAGCCTTTAGCCGCTCGCACAACGCAGCGGGCATGTCGCGCTCGAGCTTGTGCCGCAACGATTCGATCCCCGTCCACAGGATCGTGCCCTCGAAGGGCTTGAGCAGGTCGCGGCCCACGGCGAACGCCACGAGCTCGAGCAGAGTCAGCGGCTCGGAGGGTATGCGGCGGCCGTTGACGGAGTCCTTGGCGAGCATCCATCCATACTTTCTGGCGTCGGGCAGCGGCGCGTGATCGACCGGATAGCCACAGGAACCGAGGAACTCGCAGTCGCGGCGCAGCGTCCGCGGAGAAAGCCGCGTCAGCCCCAACCGCTCCCTGAGGGCGGCGATGAGCGACTGGTCGTCGAGGGGCTGGTGGGCGGCGGAGAGGAGTTCAAGCAGGGCGAAAATTCGGAGGAACTGCTCGTGGCGGGCAAAGTTGCGCGGCATGCTGGCCGAGTTTCCTGCGGGCTGAAAGGCGGCTTCCCGACGGCACTCGCCGCCAAGTTGCCTGGCATCTCGAAGACCTTTCGGCCGCCACGGAACCGTTTCCGAAACCGAGACGTGACGCTCAAGAAATATTCG
>RFPF01000348.1 GCA_009926295.1 Planctomycetia bacterium | reverse complement strand
CACGTGCAGTTCCACAGTTACACGGGTGGCGACCTCGACGAGGGCTCCTTCGGCTCGGGCGTCGGACCACTCGTGGAGCACTTCAACGCCCACTCCAACCTGACCCTCGACGTCGGCCAAATCCTGTTCGGAGACACCGTTGCGATGACGGGCGACTCGGCCGCGGCGGAACATCTCGCCCACGCGACAGGGATGCCGTGGATGTCGCACGACCTTCATCTCGCCGGAGGCTGCGGCGTCCTGCCCGTCGCCTACAGGGAAAAGAGCCTGATCCACGCGTGGCAGTGGGCGATCGGGCTCGAGTGGTTTCTCACCGCGGACGATCCCTGGCGCGTGGCGCTCTCCACCGACCATCCCAACGGCGCACACTTCACGGCCTATCCCCTCCTCATGCGGCTTCTCGGCGACGAGGCCTTCCGCCGCGAGGCGCTCGGCCGCATCCATCCAGCCGTGCGGAAGCGGTGCCCGCTCGCCGGCCTGCACCGCGAGTATTCGCTCCAAGAACTGTGCATCGTGACACGAGCGGCCCCGGCGCGGATCGCGGGCCTCGCGAACAAGGGGCACCTCGGCATCGGGGCCGACGCCGACCTCGCGCTCTACCGACCCGATCGCGATCTCGCGCAGATGTTCGCGATGCCCGTGAAGGTGTTCAAGGGCGGCATCCTCGTCGCGGAAGACGGCGAGACGCGAACCATGCCGCCGGGCATGACGCTCACCGCGTGACGAGCCGCTCCACGGCCTCGATGTGCCGCGCGAGCGCGGGCCCCGGTGGAAAGTGCTCATCCGCCCGGATGCGAGCCGCCGCGGCGTAGCGGGCCGCGAGTTCGCGATCCTCGAGCACATTGAAGGCCCGGCGGGGAAATTCACTCTCCGGATCGGCGGGGACGATCCGTCCTGTCTCGCCATCGGCGACGATCTGGCGGGCCGCGTCGCTCGTCACGGCGACCGCGGGGATGCCGCAGGCCAGTGCGTCGAGGATCGCGCCGCCGTAGGCCACGTCGCCCGACTGCCAGACGAGCTGGCACTCGCGCACGAGGTCGGGGAGGCAATCGCAGTGCGGCACCACCCGCAGCCGCTCCGCCAGCTGCTGCACCCGCGCCCGCCGCAACACCCTCCCGAGCAGCGGCCCCCGGCCCACGAGCACGTGCTCGACGCCACGATGCACCACGGCAAGCTGGTCGATCGCCCACAGCAGCCGCTCCAGCCGGGCCGCGCTGGTGAGGGATGCCACCGCGAGCGTCCACTGCGTCTCGGGCCGGAGGCCGAGGCGGCGGGCGACTTCCGAGCGGTCGAGTCCGGCGGGCTCGGCGGGGAAAACCCCGGGCGGAATGATGTCGATCAGCCCGGACCGCACGCCCACGGCCTCGCAGCGGCCGGCGACTCCGGCGGACGTGGTGATCACGCGATCGAGCCGCGTGAGCGCCCAGCCCGAACTTCGCGATCTCGGCCCCGTGGCGACGTGGGCGACCGCGCGCGTCGCCGCGAATGCCGGTCGCGCCGCGGCCACGACTCCGGCCGCCTCGCGTCCCCAACCCTCGACGACCGCCGGACGCAGCCGCCGCCCGAGCCGAGCCAGCCGCAGCACCGCGGCCACGTCGCTTTCCGGCCGCCGCCCGATCATGTGCACGGCGAATCCCCGGGCCGCCAGCCTGGCCGGCACAGCGCCCCCGCTCGACCCCACGGCCACCGCGACGCTCCAGCCCGCGTCGCGAAACGCCTCCGCGGCGAGTTCCACCTGGCGGCCGGTACCCACGGGGTCGAGGCCCCGCGTCACCATCAGGAGCGACTTCCGGCTCGGAGCCGTCATCCGCGCGCCCCGGCCGTTGCCTCGTGGCGGGCGATGTCGTGGGGCTCGAGCACTGCGAGGTAGGGCAGGTGCCGCCACAGTCCGTCGAAGTCGAGTCCGTACCCGACGACGAACGCGTCTGGAATCTCGAAGCCCACGAAGTCGGGCTGCATGACGACCTCCGCCCGGCCCTCCTTGCGCAGCAGCACCAGCGACCGAACCCTCGCGGCGCCACGCCTCCGCAGTTCCTCGATCAGCGCCTGCATGGTGCGGCCGGAGTCGAAGATGTCGTCCACGACGAGCACGTCGTGGCCGGTGAGATCGGGGAGCAGATCGAGCCGGAGGTCGAGCCGGCCCGGCGAGGTGGCGGTGCCGCGATAGCTGCTCGCCCACACCATGTTGAGCTGCACGGGCCCCTCCAGCCGGCGGATCAGGTCGGCCACGACCATGATCGAGCCGGTGAGGACGCCGATCACGGTCAGCGGCCGCGGCGTGGAGTCGCCGCGCACCTCGGCCGCGAGCCGCTCGATTCCCGCGGCGAGTTGTTCCGACGTGAGCAGGGTGTGCATCGTGGGCATTACAGTATCAGAAACCAGGCCTCCCGAAATGACGCA
>RFPF01000347.1 GCA_009926295.1 Planctomycetia bacterium | reverse complement strand
CGACCTCCAGGACATCCTCGCCGGTGGCCTCTATGGACGGGCCGCATACACCGCGACCGCTTCCGGCGGCCTCACCACCACCGCCACCGACCCCATGTTGCTCGCCTTCGCACTCTCCGCAGACACCACCACAGCCACCACCGCCAAGAAGAAACCCCTCTGACGGCCGCGGCCGGGCTCGTGTCCCCTTAAAAACCCTCTCTCGAGCAACTTCCATGCCTGACGACCGTTCATACATCAGGGAAAGCGCTGGCCAGGCAACTCGTCATTCCGAGCGGTGCGCGATGGGCACAAAACGAGCGTTCCGCCGGCGTCACCGCGCCTCCCGAGGCTTCTTGTTCGAGCGGCTCGAGTCGCGGGCCATGCTCGCCGTCTCACCGGCGCTCCTCAACTCCTGGTTCGTCTCGGGCCAGGGGGAGTTCGCCAAGGCCTATGTGGGCCAGGCCGGCGGCACCGTCACCGGGCCGAACACCACGTGGACGGCGACGTGCAGAAGGTGAGCGCCTCCACGACCACCGACACGGTCTACATCAACACACCCGACCTCGCGAGCTACGTCATGGGCGCCTGGTGGGGCAATGCGGCCCACACGCAGCCCTTCATCAACCTTCCCAAGGACCAAAACGCGATCTACAAGATCACGCTCAACACCACCTACCCGTCGGCCACGCATGCGATCGCCGGCGGGGGTGCCGTGGGGATCGCCGTCAACGGCGTGGTCTTCTACAACGCCGGCGACGCCTTCTCCTATTCGCACGCAAACGCGGACGAGCGCAACGCGGGCGATGGGCTCTTCAACCGGCTGGCCGCGGCGGTCGAGGCCGTGACGTTCGACGTGGGTGGCGGGCACCAGCCGGGCAATGGCCAGTACCACTACCACGAGCAGCCGCCCGCCCTCCGTGCCCAGCTCAGCGACAACATCGACTACGTCGGCACCACGAACTACTTTCCCTACGATCCGGCTGTCTACTACCTCACGCATGGCCAGGGCGCCGACGGCGACTTCCAGGAGCGCACCGCCAACCTGCACCACTCTCCGATCATCGGCTGGATGTTCGACGGCTATCCCATCTACGGTCCCTACGGCTACTCGACCGCCACCGATCCGACGAGCGCGGTCGCACGGATGCGCTCGAGCTTCTCGCTGCGGTCGATCACCGACCGCGTCACGCTGCCCGGCTGGGCAGCACAGCTCTCGGGTGGAAAGCTTGGCCCCACGGCGGCGAACACGGCCGCCGATGGCGTCTACACGATGACACCGTCGCAGCAGACCAGTTACGCCGGGCCGGCGGTGAGCGCCACCTACCCGCTCGGCCGCTACGGCGAGGACTACGCCTACGTTCCGGGCTCGGGCGACCTCGACCAGTTCAACGGCCGGTGGTGCAAGACACCGGAATTTCCCAACGGCACCTACGCCTATTTCCTCACGATCGATTCGGCGGGCGAAGCGGCGTTTCCATACGTCGTGAACGCCAGAAGAACGGCTCCGGGATCGTCGCGAGCATCACCGAGTCGGTCACGGTGACCTTCGACGTGGCGACGAACGCGGCGCCGGTCGTGTCGGGGCCGGCCACGATGACGGCCGTGATGGGCTCGTCCACGCCCCTCGCCGGCGGCTCGCTCGTGAGCCTCTTCGACGTCGACGAGGCCGCCGTGGAGAGCATCGCCCTGGCGGTCACGAGCGGATCGCTCAACCTCGACCTCACGGGCCCGCTCGCCAGCCGCGTGGCGATCGTCTCGGGAGCGAACCACGCCTCTGCGATCACGATCAGCGGTGCGGTCGACGAGCTCAATGCGGCCCTCGCCACCCTCACGTACACCGCTCCCACGAGCGGCGCGACGGCCACGCTCACGGTCCAGGCCAACGACGGCAGCGCCGCCAACAACCTGTCGACCGTGCGCTCCACGACGATCACGCTCTCGCCGACGGTCACGGTGACGGTGGCGGCGAGCCAGACGGTGGTCGATTCGACGGTGCGAAGCGGGGCGATGCAGATCGTGAAGCAGGGCGCGGGCACGCTCGTGCTCTCGGCCGCCGCGACGTTTTCCGGCGGCGTCGTGGTCGAGCAGGGGGAAGTGGTGATCCGGAACACCGCGGCACTCGGCTCCGGCCCGCTCACCGTGCGGGCCGGTGCACGGGCCACGCTCGACATCGGATCCGCCTCGTTGCCGGTGCTATCCGTCGCGCTCGACGCCAACGGCCGCATCGACCTCGGCACCGGCCGGATCAACGTCGCGGGCGGCTGGACCGCGGCCAGCATCCAAGCCCGAATCCTCGCCGGCTTCGGAGACGGCTCCTGGAACGGCACGAGCGGGATCGCATCGGCCGCCGCCGCGGCGACGCCATATCGCGCCGTCGGCTGGCTCGACAACGGCGACGGATCGGCCACGATCGCCTTCGCCGCCGAGGGCGACACCAACCTCGACGG
>RFPF01000346.1 GCA_009926295.1 Planctomycetia bacterium | reverse complement strand
CTGGCCGTGAGTTCCGGCAGCGCGTAGAACTCGATCCGGCCCGCCTCGGCCTTCGTGAAGTCGTGCGGGCAGGCGTAGACCGCCAACGGCGCGCCGGCCGTCTCGGCCTTGAACGTCGCCAGCCAGCCGGCGAGCCGCTCGCGCTGCCGCGGCCAATCGACCATGTTGAATACGACGATGATTCCCTTGCGTGCCTGCACCGCGGCACGGAAGAAGTCGCGCACCGCCGCGTCGTTGTATTTCTGCTGGGTGAGCACCGCGACAAGCACGTCGGCCGCGTTGCGGACGAGTTCGGCGCGATGCCAGTTCTCGCGGAGCGTGCCGTCGATGTCGGGCGTGTCGAGGAGGATCAGCCGCTCGGGCTGGCGGCCGGTGGGGTCCTCTCGCCACACGAGACGGTGTTCGTCGGCCGAGGCGAGCGCGTCGGCGTCGCTCGTCCAGGCGACCGGCCTGAAGCCTGGAAACAGGGAGCCGAGGTCGACCCGCGCGGCAAGTCCTCGCGGGAGGCTCGCGACCGGGTGCACGGTGCGGGCGGCCTCCGGCACCGAGCGGCTCATCGGCGCACCGACGAGTGAATTGGCGATCAGGCTCTTGCCGGTGTTCGTGCCGCCGCACACCGCGGCCACGAGCACCGGCTCGCGGGCCACCTGCCCGGCCAGCTTCCCGAACAGCTGCCCGTGCCACTCCGTGGCGGCGGGATCGGCCACGCCGAGCGAGCCTGCCGCGGGTTCGAGGGCGGAAAGCGCGCGGCACAGCGCCGCGATGTCGCCCGCCCAACCTGCGTAACTCGTGCTCTGCACAGCGTGCCCGTTTGCGTCGTCGTGCCGTGCGGGCGGCGGCTCGTTGCCGCCCCGAAACCCTCCCTCTACACTGCCGTGAGCGGGAAGGCGTTGCACGGAGTGCAAGTGTGTCCTCCCCGCTTTCTCTCCGCAAATCCGCCGCGCGAGCCCGCGACACAGCCATGATCGAACGCCGCCCCGTGTTTCCCGGTGTGATCGAGATGAATCACCAGGCCGGCTACCGGATCGGGTGCAACGTCTATCTCGTCCACCAGGGTCGAGACTGGGCACTGGTGGACATCGGCTACGAGGAGAGCGTGGACGAGATCATCGAGCTCATCCGGCAGATGGACTTCCCGCTCGCCCAGTGCCGGGCCCTGGTGGCCACGCACGCCGACGTCGACCACATCCAGGGCCTCGCGAGGGCGAAGCAGATCCTCAAGGCGCCGGTTCTCGCCCACCCGCTCGCGGTCGAGCCGCTCGCGCAGGGCGACCGCGTGAAAACGTTCGCCGAGATCGCCGCCCAGAACGTCCATCTCGAGATGCCGCCGGTGGCCACCGACCGCACGATCGACGATGGCGACACCATCGAGATCGGCGGACTGTCCCTCGAGGTCTGGCACACCCCGGGCCACACCGACAGCCAGCTCGCATTCCGACTCGGCAACCTCCTCCTGTCGGGGGACAACATCTACCGCGACGGCTCGGTGGGGGCGATCGACGCCCACCACGGCAGTGACATCCCCGCCTTCATCCGCTCGCTCGAACGGATCGCGGCGAGCGACGTCGAATGGCTGCTGCCGAGCCACGGGCCCATCTTCCAGAAGGACGACGGGCTCCTGGAGCGGACGATCGCACGGCTCCGCGGCTACCTCTCCCTGGCCGACTTCGGCACCTGCGCGCCCGACTGGCCGCTGATCGCCGAGTGGGACCGCGAGCTCGCCGAGGGCAGGCTGCCCGCCGCAGCGGCCGCCCAGACACCGCAGGCCGCAGGGTCGGCCCGGAAACGATAGCGGTTTTTCCGTCAAGAACGGTCGTGCGGGCGGCCGATACCTTCCCCTGGTCCGGTTTATCAGGGGGGCAATTCGATGACACGGCACTTCATCGCCGCCCTCGGTTTCATCGCGGTGGCTGTCTTCGCCACCGCGAACGCCGAGGCGCAGTTTCCAGGCCAGCAGGCCTACGGCCGCCAGTGGGGCTACTCCGCCGCCACGCCCGACTGGAATCGCTTCTACCACTATCCCTACGTGTGGTATCCGCAAAACTTCTACGCCGACGGCTACTACCAGAGCGCCAACGACCTCTACTACCGCTATCCGCAGGAGATGCGGTCTACAACCGCCGCTGGCAGAACGACTACCCGAAGTCGCGCCGCTACCACCAAGGCCACCACTTCCACTTGGACGTGTTTTAGGCTGGCTCAACTCGGGGGCACCGGCTCGGGGTTGCCCCGTACCGTCATGTGGGACAGGCTTCAGCCTGTCTTGCCCTTCCTTCATCGCGCCGGCTTCGGGCTCCCCATATCCCGTCGCCGGACGTTCGCCTCCGCCCTCCAGGCTCCGGCGAGCGGGACACGGGGAGCCCGAAGCCTCCTCAACTCGTAGGCGCAGGGAACTTTCGGCGGAGACGGTCGGTGCGATGCGGAAGAGCCGA
>RFPF01000345.1 GCA_009926295.1 Planctomycetia bacterium | reverse complement strand
GGCGGCATCCAGTCCTGGCTGTCGAGGAACACGAAGCCGTTGAGCGCTCCCGGCGTCTCCGTCTGCAGGTAGTCACCCAGCGAGGCGATGTGGGTTTCCACCCGATCGACCATCGACCTGATCAGGTCGTAGTTTTCCCGCTTGAGGTAGTCGGGGAGGCCGCGGCGTCCGTCGTGGTCATAGCGGCGGCCGAAGGCCTGCCACGCGAAGTAGTTGTCGTCGAGCGGGAATCCGCATGCGAGCCGCCTCACGCGCTGCTTGTACATGTCGAACAGCTTGCCGCCGTCGTTCTCGTGCTCGTCGAGCATCGCCTGGTGCTGGCTGGGCGGAATGCCGAGGCTGTACACGGCGACGGGCTGGCGTCCGAGCCAGCGGACGAGCTTGTTGTCGAAGAGGGGGCCGAACGTCTCGTCGAAGATCCGCTCCTGCTCGACGAGCGTCTTCGCCGCCACGAGGCGGGCGGGGTCGCGTCCGGTGCGTCGCGCGATGCCGTGTACGATGCGGAAGAACTGACCGAGCTTCGCGTGGCCGTAGAGGCCGCGCTTGAAGTAGCCGATGCGCTTCGGCCCCACCGCCTTGCCGGGCCAGTCGGTCGACTCCCAGAAGCGGATCGTCTGCGGGTCGAGGTGGTCGCGGATGTACCGTCGGTAGTTCGGGATGTTGTCTTCGTGCCGGCCGTAGCCGAAGAAGTTGTAGAACGACTCGTAGTCGGGCAGGTGCTTGAGCGCGGCGAGTTTCAGCCGCGTCAGCGCCATGTGATTGGCGTTGAGGTCGACCGCCACGACGCGCTTCGGCCGATGCACGAGGTAGTTGAGGACGTTGCAGCCGCCGCTGGAGATCGTGAGCAGGCTCGACTCCGGGCCGAGCCGCAGCGCCTCGGCGTCGACCCGCGGATCCTCCCAGATCTGGTTGTAGACGAAGCCGCGGAACCAGAGCGTGAACATCCGCTCCAGCAGGCCGCGCCTGCTCGCGAGTTTGTGGTGGTGGACGGCCTTTCTGAGCCGCGACGTGTTGTCGCCCGTGGCTGCCAAACTGCACATGGGGATCGGGTGCCCTCGAGGCGGGAAAGACCGGCAGTGTAGCGGCTGGGGACCGGCCCTGTTGAGGGCCGGTGGAAAACGCCTTCAGGGAGAGGCCGCCGCCGGCGGCCTCCGCGGGGGAGGCGCCCGGGAGTCGATCGCGTCGACGAGCAGGGCCGACGCCCCGGCCAGCTCGCGACCGAGCTCCACGACCGTCGTCTCCACCGCGGAAAGTTCCGTTCCGACTTCCGTGAGCCGGTCGGCGAACCGCTCGGTCACCCGGGCGGCGGCGTCGGCGTCGGCCTGCCACGCCTCCCGGTCGGCTTCGAGGTCCTGGCCCTCCTTGAGATGGAGCTGCAGCTGGCTCTCGGCGCTCTTGCGAGCGTCCCGGAGGCGGTCGCGCGTCGAGGCGATCGCGGCGATGTCCGACTCCAGCATCCGGCGCAGGAAGGCGATGCCGTCGATGCGAATCGTCGCCCCCTTGTCCGCGTCGCCGCCGAGCTTGTACTCGCTGCCGCGGATCGCTGTCTGCGCGTCGGCGAGGGGTCGGCGCCGCTCGACCGCGACGATCTCGGCGATGCCGTCGTCCTTGAGTTTCTGCGCCGTCTCCAGGTCGAACGTGGCCGCCTGCCCGGCCGCGAACTCCTTGGGTTCGCCCTGGGTGAGGGTCATGGAATGGGCATCCTTGAACTCGATCCGCGCCCAATAGGTGCCCGGCAGCACCTCTCCGCCGCGGATTCCCTCGAGGATCCGCGGGAGGTCGTCCAGCGGCACCTCCTCGGCGTGTTGTCGCACGAGTTCGAGTTCACCCTCGAGGTGCTTGAGCATCTCCTCCGGATCGAGCTTCCGCTGCTCGGGGTTGGCCGCCGGCCCCGGGTTGGCCTCCGCCTCGGCACCCGGCATCACCGTGCGGTGGAACGCCATCCAGCGGTCGACCGGGAGGTTTTCATAGATGGTCACCTCCTCGTGCGGCGCCCGCCAGAGCGCAAGCTCGGCCTCGCTCGGCGGCAGGGCGGGAACGATCGACAGGGCGTTGCCGTCGACCGCGGCCACGCTGAACGCGCCGAGGAAGCGACCGGTCTCCTCCACGGGGGCCGTGTCGAACACGTACAGTTCGGCGCCCGGATTGATCGTCAGCTTGTCGACGTCCTCGATCGTCACCCGGCCGGGCTGGTTGCCGGTCGGTGGCGCGAACGAAGCCTTCTCCCAGTGGCGGCCCCGCCACGTGTTGATGCGGTCCAGCACGCGCTGCCAGCGGGCCCTGTCGTCGGCGAGGGCGGTCAGCGACTTCCGGGTCGCGTCGGGGGCGAGCCGTCCGCCCCCCGCCGGCACGAGCGCGTCACGTTCGCGGGCGAGGGCCACCTGGTATCCCGTCACGATCTCGCGCCAGGCACGTTCCCTCTGGCCGAGCATCCCGGCGAGGAAGGTGTAGCCCGTCGCC
>RFPF01000344.1 GCA_009926295.1 Planctomycetia bacterium | reverse complement strand
CGACGCTCTTGCTTCCCTCCGTGGAGCCACCGATCGGAGCCCCCTCGGGCATCGGACGACCGGCCGTCGGGATGCCGAGCCGGTGCAATTCCTCGCGGAACAGGTCGAGCGAGGCGATCGCCACGGCCGCCGCCAGCGGATTGCCGCCATACGTGTGGCCGTGGAAGAACGTACGCCGCTCGGCGTGGCTGCCGAGAAACGCCCGCCAGACCCGGTCGTTCGCGAGCGTCGCGGCCAGCGGCAGGTAGCCGGCGGTGAGCCCCTTGGCGAGGCAGAGGATGTCCGGCACGACCTGCTCGCGCTCGCAGGCGAACAGCGTTCCGGTGCGGCCGAAGCCGACGGCCACCTCGTCGAGGATCAGCAGCACGTCGTGCCTCGCCGTGAGTTCGCGCACCCCGCGGAGGTAGCCTGGCGGGTGAACGAGAATGCCGCCGGCCGCCTGCACGAGGGGCTCCATCACCACCGCCGCGACCGTGCCGTCGTGATCCTCGAGCACGCGGTCGAGCGCGGCCAGCGCCTCGTTGAGCGGCGGTGGAGGCCGGCCGGTGTGCGGGCACGGGCCGCCCGGCGACGGCAGGCGGATCGCCTCGAAGGTGAGCGGGGCGAACATCGCGGTGAATCGATCGACGCCGCCCACGCCGATCGCGCCGAGCGTGTCGCCATGGTACGCCTCGCCGATCGCCAGAAACCGCGTGCGTGCGGGCTGTGGCGGCTCGGCCTGGCGCCAGTACTGGAACGCCATCTTGAGAGCCGCCTCGATCGCGCTGGAGCCGTCGCCGGTGAAGAACACCCGCTCCAGCCCCGGGGGTGCGACCTCGACGAGCCGCCGGGCCAACTCGACCGTGGTTGGGTTCGAGAGCCCCAGATTCGTCGTGTGGGCGACCTTCTCGAGCTGGGCGCGCAGGGCGGCGTCGAGCCGCGGGTGTCGGTGGCCGTGCACGTTGCACCACATGCTCGCCGAGCCGTCGAGGTAGGCGTTGCCGGCGGTGTCGAAGAGCGTGGCCCCCTGCCCCGACTCGATCAGGAGCGGCTCGTACTCCTGCATCTGCGTGAACGCGTGCCAGACGTGCTCGCGGTCCCAGTGGAGTAGTTCGTCGATCGTCGGTGCGGCTCTGCGCCCGTCGGGCTGCGGGGTTTCGTTCCCGGGCATTCGGCGGCCGCGCGCGAGCGTGTCCTGGCTGGGCATGCCCGCATGATACCGCCCACCCGTCACCCGACGCACACCGGCACACCGGCAGCTGCGGCGAGACGGACGTCGGCCCGGCCCTCGACCACGGCCGCCTCGATGTATCCCTGCGAGCCGATGAGCGCGACGACCGTGCCGGGTGGGGCGTCCGCATAGGTGCGGACGAGCGTCCTGATGTCGTGGCCGCCGACGTGCAGCGCCCCCGCGGCGGCGAGGCGGGGCCAGAGCTCCGCGGGAAGATTGGTGACGAGGTTGCCGAAGGCATCGACGTGGATCACCTCGCCGACGATTCCTGTGGCGGTCTTGCGCGGCTCGGGCCACGGCAGCCGCACGAGGTCGGCGAGGGAGGGCCCGAGCGACTCTCCCCCTCCGCCGTCGAGAATCCGGACGGCCGCCGGGGCGAGGCAATCTCGGCCGTGGAACGTCGCGGCGGCGGCGGGCGGCACCTCGAGCTCGCGGCATGCCACGAGGGGCGCGCGGCGCAGCGTCCACGAGAGGACGCCGTTGTCGGGTGCGAGGAACTCCTGGTCGCCGATCCTGGCCCACACCAGCCGCCGGGCCGTGCCCACGCCGGGATCGATCACCACCACGTGCAGCGTCCCCGGTGGAAACGTGAGGCAGGCCTGCGCGACGAGCCACGCCGCGGCGCGGATGTCGTGCGGGGGCAGGTCGTGCGCGATGTCGACCAGCGTCGGGGGCACGGCCGCCCGGAGGATCGCGGCTTTGAGCTGTGCGACGTACAGGCTTCCAGAGCCGAAGTCGGTGGTGAGAGTGACCGCGGTGCGCATGCACCTCAGCCTACCCGAGCAGGCCGGGGAGGTCGTCGAGGCCGATCGTCTCGACCGCTGGCCCGGCCGGTTCGCGGAGTCGTTGCCGGGTCGGCGTGCGGCACACCATCGCCATGGAAGCCACCGCATCGCCGCCGATCTCGTCGCGGATCCGCAGCAGTCGCCGGACGTCTGTCGCAGCCGGAAACTCGCTCCACGCCGCGTCGAGGAGCGCGAGCCCCCGCGGCGTGGGCACGACGAAGTCGGCCTCCTTGGTGCGGTCACGCCAGAAGGCCGGCTCCACGGGGGGCGAGGCGGCCGCCGCGAGCCGCCGCACCTCGCCGTGCACGTACGTTTCCCACAGGGCGGGCGCGTGGGGCGACGCAACCAGCTCGTCGGCCGTGCGGATGCCGAGCAGGTGGCTGCACAGCCCGGTATCGAGGAAATACAGCTTCGGAGCCTTGACGAGCGGCCTGCCGGACGGCGGCCGCCACGGCCGCAGGAGCGCGACGATTCCCGCCTCGACGAG
>RFPF01000343.1 GCA_009926295.1 Planctomycetia bacterium | reverse complement strand
GGAACGCCGCGGCGATTTCCGCCGTCTCGCCGGCTGCCCGTGCCGCGGCCTCGGCCAGTCGGGCGTCCACGTCGGCCGCATCCTCCGTGCCGGAGCCGGGCCCCGCGATGCGGTCGCGCGCCTGCGAGAGGTCGGTGACGCAGCTCTCGAACCGGCGCCGCAGGAGAATCTCGCGGGCCTCCAGCATCGCCAGCAGCGCCTCCGGTCCGACCACCTCGAGGTTCCACGCGTCGGACGTGCCGACGTTCGGCCCACCCGGGAGGCGGCAGCCGTCGGTCGCTGAGAGGCTGATCGCGATCCTGTTTCCGGGAACGAGACCGAGTGGTTCGAGAGCCACGCGCTCCGGATCGTCCGGCGGGAGTTCCACGAGCGTGGCACGCGGCTGCACTCTGCCCACCGGCAGCACGGCCTCGGCGCCGTCGGCCACGCGAACGGTCACGCCGGCCGTCGCCACGCCATGATCGTCCGTGATCGTGCCCGTGAAGGGCACGACGGCGCGAGGCGTCACCGCCGTCGAGATGCCGGCCATGCGCACCGCCACCTGCGGCGGGGCATCGGGCACCGCGGAGAGCACGAACGAGATCGGATCGCGGTTCGTGAGCCCGTCGGTGTCGGTGAAGCGGATGACGATCGTGCGGTCTCCGGCCGCCGCGGCGACCGACGCGGTGATGGAGCGGCCGGGCGTTCCCGCCGGCCGCTCGGCCAGGATCTCCTCGCCTGCAACGGACACCGACGCGATCGTCGCCGCCGCCAGGTCCTTCGTCGCGGTACAGGCGACGTCGACCGCCGACCCGGCCGGCACCTGCACGATCCGCGACGCCGCAGCCTGCCGGCGGCCGCCACCGAGATACTCGGGCAGCACGTAGCGGATCTCCAGCCGCTCCAGCCCGGGCGCGTCGACCACGACGAGCTGCAGGTTTCGCAGCCGCGCGTCGCCGCCGCGGACCTCCAGCGCCAGGTCCTCGGTCACGCCCTTGAGGACGTGCCCGAACGCCTGGGCGCCGTCGACGACGCCGCCCCGCGAACCCATTCGATCGGTCCGCCAGCCGCCGGTTCCACGGCTCCGCAGGTCGACCACGTCTGGAACGAGCCGGGTGGCGTCGGCCCGCACGATCACGTCGACGTCGGTGCCCCGGGCCACCATGCGCTTTCCCCCGACGAAGCCCTCCGCCGTGAGCGCGACCCGGCGCGGCCAAGGGGCGTCGCGGAACGCGAGATGCCGGGACACCCACAGGTCGGCGATCGCGGGCTGCGACAGCGCGAGCCCCGCGATGCTCGCTGCGCCCGCGAGCCCGGTGAGGAACAGTCCCACCAGCCGCCGACGGCGGAAGAGCGCCGCGGTGTCGACCTGGTCGACCATCGCAGCCGCCTCGGCGATCGTACGGCGGAGCAGCCGGGGATCGACGTCCGTGCGCGGCTGGTCGGCGAGTTCGATCGCGGTCGACAGGCTGTCGCGGAAGGCCGGATGGCCCCGCTCGACGAGCGTCGCCAGCGCCCCATCCGGGAGCGGTGCGGCGAGCCGCACGGCGAGTTTTCCGGTCACGAGGCACACCAGCCCGAGCGCCGCCGCGGCGGCGAGGGCCATCCGCACCCGGGCGGGCGGCTCGAAGAGCCAGTCCGCACCCAGCGTCGCCCAGAACACGAGTGCGCCCGCGAGGCAGACGAGCGCCAGCGACTCGATCCACACCCAGCGGCGCGTCGCGCGGCGCAGGGAAGCGAGCAGCTCGCGCAGCGAGTCGAGACCGCCATCCGCGACCGCGGGGGCCGCAGGGACGGGCTCGGATTCGACGACGGCGGCCAACGGAGTGAGTCCTCGGGGAACGGGGGGTCAGGCGAGCCGGGCGAGCCGACGCACGATCCATTCGGCGCAGAGCAGGCCGCACGCGGTGGCAAGCAACGCCGTGTTGAGCCGCTTCTTGAACGCGCCGTCGGGCGCTCCCGTTTCGTACTCGCGTCGCGAGCGATCGGGGATCGTCGCGGCGAGAGTCCGGGAGTCGTCCGCGTTCCACGCCGCGACGCCGACATGGCGGGCGGATCCGCCGGAGAGCGCGGCCAACTGGTCGAGCACGCCGCGATCGAGCCGAGGCCGCTCCAGCTCCCGATCGGGGAGCCGGGCCTGGACCCGGCGCACGAGCCGCTCATCCGCGACTCCACCGAGGTCGACCTCGATGCGCCACGCTCCCTCGCGGGTTGCGACGAAGGCACCCTGCACGACGCCGGGCCTCCCCGGCTCCGGCACGAGAGGCACGATGATCACGGTCCCGTCAGGGCCGACCGCGCGGGCGGAGGGCGGCGTTGCGGCCGCCGTTTCCGCCTCACCGGTCGTCGACACGACGCGGACGACCACGCTCGAGCCCACGGCGTAGCGGTCCCGCTCCACGAGCAGCCGCGCCCGGCGCGACCCGCGAAGCAGCCGGCCCTGCGAGACGTGCCGCACGAGCTGCGTGGCAAACCGCTCGTACGCCGCATCCTCGATGCCGCGCAGTCGCC
>RFPF01000342.1 GCA_009926295.1 Planctomycetia bacterium | reverse complement strand
GGAGAGGGCACCGTGCTCGTGACGACGGCTCCGGGCGATGGCAGCCTGATGGGAGGCGAGCTCGGCCAGGCAATCCAGGCCTTTTTTGCGAAGCTCGAGCCGAGCATCGAAGCCGCCCGGGCCACCGGCGGCGTGATCGCGATCGAGAATCACTCCAAGTCGTTGCTGCAGGCGCCCGCCGGCATCCGCGCCTTCGCAGAGGCCATCCAGGACGAATGCGTCGGAGTCGCTCTCGCACCACACCACCTGCCGCAGGATCCGGACCTCGTGGCCGGGCTCGCCGCAGATCTCGGGCCGCGGCTCAAGTTCGTCTACGCCCAGCAGCACGGCAGGGGATCACAGGAGAAACGACCCAAGGAGGAGGAACTCCTGCAATTGCCAGGGCGTGGCCCATTCGACTTCGGACCGCTGATGCGACAGTTGGCCACGATGCGATTCGCCGGCCCGGTGGAGATTTTCATGCACCCGACACCCCGTGGCATGCCGATCCTCCCCACTGTCGCAGACATCACCGCCGAGGTGAACCGGGCGCGGGCCTATCTCGATGGGCTCATTCCGCCCGAAAAAACGTAAGAAAATTGGCCCCGGCGGCATCGGCGCGGCTGGCTAAAATCGAGAGACGCGCGGTCTCCGGCGATGTGCAGCGGGTAGACACCATGCCTTTGAGTTGTGCCCCGGCCCTATTCGGCAGTGTTCCGCGGTTTGTGATTGTCGCACTGTGCGTGCACGGACTCGCCGCAGCGGCTGACATCGATTTCGAGCCGCAGGTGCGGCCGCTGCTCATCGAGCGGTGCGGCGACTGCCACGGAGCCGACACACAGGAGAGCCACCTGCGACTCGACGTGCGGCACCGGGCGCTGAAGGGGGGCGACTTCGGCCCCGTGATCCTCCCCGGCAAGGCGGCTGAGAGCGAGCTCATCCGCCGGATCACGAGCAGCGATGAAAAGAAGATGATGCCGCCCGACGGTGAGCGGCTCTCCGCCGCCGAGGTCGCGCTGCTCTCCAGATGGATCGATGCCGGCGCGGCGTGGCCCGAAGCCGAGGCCGACCGCATCGCCCGCGAGACCGACCGCGACCCGCGGCTCGACCACTGGGCCTGGCAGCCGGTGTCGATGCCTGCCGTACCCCCGCAGCACGACGGGTGGCCGGCCCGCAACGAGATCGACCGCTTTCTGCAGGCTTCGCTCGAGGTAAAAAAACTCGCGCCGGCCCCGGAGGCCGATCGACGCACGCTCATCCGCCGGCTGTCCTTCGACCTCACCGGCCTGCCCCCGTCGCCGGAGGAGGTGGCCGCGTTCGTCGCCGACGAAGCACCTGATGCCTACGACAGGCTGGTCGATCGCCTCCTCGCGTCGCCGCACTACGGGGAGCGTTGGGCCCGCCACTGGCTCGACATCGCCCACTACGCCGACACCCACGGCTTTGAACGCGACCAATTGCGGCCCAACGCCTGGCGGTATCGCGACTGGGTGATCGACGCGCTCAACTGCGACCTGCCCTACGACGAGTTCCTGCGGCGGCAGATCGCGGGCGATGCGATCGCCCCCGACGACCCAGACCACGTGGTGGCCGCCGGGTTTCTCACGGCCGGCCCGTGGGACTTCGTCGGCCAGGTCGAGACCAAGAGCGATGTGCTGCGGCGGCAGGCCCGCGCTGACGACCTCGACGACATGGTGACGCAGGTGATGACCGCGGCCTGCGGGGTGACCGTGAACTGCGCCCGCTGCCACGACCACAAGCTCGATCCCGTCCCGCAGCGCGACTACTACTCCCTCGTGGCGGTGTTTGCTGGCGTCAAGCGTGCAGATGCGCCGACGAGCCGGTCGGCGCAGGAGCGGTATGCGAAGCAGCACGCCGAACTCACGACGGCCGTGGCCGACGCCCGGGCCGAGGTGCACGCGCTCGCGGGAAAGCCGATCGACCTGGCCGACATCGTCGGCGGAGGCGACGGCCGCGGAAGCGGCGCGAAGGGCGTCGGAATCGACGTCCGAAACGGCCTGAAAGTGGATGAGAAACCGGGCGGCTTTCTCTCGAACATCACCATCAACGCCCCGAAGTCCGCGCCGACGAAATTCGTGCATGCGGTGTTCGTGCCGCACGGGCCGGGCCCCGTGCCCGTGACCACCACCGGCCTCACGGTGGAGGGGATCCCCGAGACGAGCAAGGCGGGCTGGGATGCGATCCGCAACGGGGCGGTGGCGAAGCAGCATTCCACGAAGCTTGGCGACATCGACTATGCCAAGGGCGGCCACACGATCCTCGGCATGCATGCCAACGCCGGCATCACGTTCGACCTCGCGGAGATGTTTGCGGTCGTGCGGATGGCGAACCCCCACTTCCGCGCCGTCGTGGGCTACGGCGGCACGACGCCCGAAGCAGGAGCCGATTATTTCGTGTTTGTCGATGGCGGGCTCATGGCCAACGGGCGGATCGGCTCCGACGATGGCGGCACGCCGCTCGACATCTCGCTGCCGCCCGGCGCGAAGTTTCTCACACTCGTGGCTACCGACGGCGGCAATGGCATCGCCATGGACC
>RFPF01000341.1 GCA_009926295.1 Planctomycetia bacterium | reverse complement strand
GAGGGCATGGGCAGTCCCGATCCTCCTCAACTGGCTCGACTGGAAAAACGGGGAGGCTCGGGGTTGCCCCTACCATTGAGCCGGCGTATGCAGGCAAGCGCAGCCATGGATGGCGCAGCGCAGCCGGAGTCGAGCGAGCGGAGGGCTAGAGGCCCGCAGTGAGCGTCCGGCGAGATGGTGGGGGCAACCCCGAGCCGGATTGGGCCAGCTGAGCAGTGACCTGCCAAAAGCCGGCCCTACTTGCGTTCCCAGGTCTTGCCTTCCTTGTAGCGGCTGGCCCGCTCCACGAACTCGGGATTCTTCGTCGTGGCGATCACCTTGTCGAGCGCCTTCGCGAACTCGTCCTTGTGGGCGTCGCGCAGATTGCGGTGATGGGCCAACTCCACCACGCTCTTGCAGGCCGGCTCGGCGAGGGCGGGCTGATCGACATAGGGGAGCACGAAGCGAAACGTCTCCACGGTGCGGATCGCGTTGACTCGTTCAAGCAGCTTCGCCCGCTCCGCGTCGGTCTGGCAGAGCGGCATGATCTTCATGACGAGATCGAGCTTCTGCTTGTCGTTGAGCTTGTTGTCGGGGAGGGGCGCGATGCGGATCAGCGCGGCGAGCAGCATCTCCCGCTCGGCAGGGTTCTGGGCCTTGCCGAGGAGATCGAGCAGCTTCGGGACGACGGTGGCGTCGGGCCAGCGGGTGATGGCTTTGAGACCGAGGTCGCGCTTCGCGGGGTCTGCCAGCAGGTCATCGACGATCGCAAGCGCGGCCGGCCCGCCGATCCGGCCGAGGGGCGGGAGCAGGGCCTCGCGGTCGGCCTCGTTGGCGGCCTTGAAGATGGCGAGGAACGACTCCGCCGCCCGCTCCTTGCCGGGGCTGTCGGTGCAGACCGCGACGAGTGCCTTCTCGGCATCGTTGCGTTCCGCGCCGGCGGCCGCCTTGAAGAACCCCTGCACCATGGCCGGCACCTCGTCGGGGCCGCCGAGCTTCGCAAGACCGCGCATCGCCGCGCTCCGCACGGCTGCATCGCCGTCGATCGCCGCCGCGACGAACGCCGGCACCGCCGCGCGGGCCCTGCGCTCGGCGAGGATGTCGATGGCCAGCGGCCGCACGGCGGCCTCGCCGGAGCGGGCCACGCCGGTCAATTGCTTCTCGGCCTCGTCGCCACGCAGCACGACCAAGGCCCTCTTGGCCGCGGCCCTCTCGGGATCGCCCGCCGCGAGCGACTGTGTCAGGACGTTTACTTCCGTTCCGCCCCCCACCGCGCCGAGCACGGCGATGGCGGCCGACCGCACCGCAGGATCCTTCGCGGCCGCCAGGAGTGCGGTGACGGCCGGGATCACCGCCTTGTCACCGCGATCGGCGAGGGCGCGGAGAAGCTCGACCTGCCGTTCGGGCGGCTGCTTCGTGAGCAGGGCCGCGAACTGGCGCGTGGCGGCCTCGCCCTTCGCGGCGTGGCGGATTCGGTCGAGCCCGATCGCGCGAAAGTCGGCGTCGTCGCGGCCGACGAGATCGATGATCGTCGCCACGGCGTCGGCCGCCGCGGCCCGTTCCAAGGGGGCGAGGGCGAGGCAGAGGGCGGCGAAGCAGAGCAGGAATCGCATGGACAACTTCTCCAAGAGAATCGCAGGGATCCCCGGGTGGCCACCGGGGATCGTCGAGGGTGGAGCTGATTGGGTCAGGATGGGGCAAGAGTATCGAGGCAGGCGAGGAGTCCGCGCGCGGCGGCGAGTTCCACGTTCTTCGCCCCGGGCTTGCCCTTGGCAGCATCGGCGAGCGATTGATACGCCGCGTGTGCTTCGGCCCGCTTGCCAGACGCGAGCAGGGCTTCGGCGCTGGCGAGCCGGGCATCGACCACGGCCCGCCCCACGCCCGCGCCGGCGAACGGATCGGCGGCGGAAAGCGCCGCGAGTGCCTCCGGCGTGTGGATGTGCCCGAGCGCCGTCGCCGCGGCGGCCGCCACGGGCGGATCGCTCGAGAGAAGCCGGGCAAGCGCGGGCACGCTCGCCGCATCCCCGCGGCCGCCGAGCGATTCGATCATCCCGATCCGCAGCGTGCCCTGCACGGTGCCGAGTGCGTCGCGAAGCGCCTGCGCGGCTTCAGGCACGGGCATCCGCTCGAGGGCGAACCGGGCCATGTGGGAGTTGTCGGCATCGCCGAGGAGCGCCGCGAGGGCCGGCACGCTCGCGGCTGTGCCGATCATCATCAGCTTGCGGCAGGCATATTCCTTCGCGGCCCGGCTCGTGCCCGCGCCGAGGATCGCACCGAGTCGCTTCTCGAGGTCCGCACGAAGCGAGGCATCGCCGTGCGCGGCGACGACGGCTTCGTCCATCGTCTTGAGCGCCGCGGCGTCGGCACCCCAGTCGTAGGCCTTCAGGGCGGCGAATGGTGCATCGAGCGCTGCGAGGTCGAATGGCATGGGGGGGATCCTTGTCGGTCGATGATCCGGCTTCGGGGCTGGCTTCAGATGATCCAGGGCTCGCGCCGCGCGCGGTCGAGGAAGCGATTCGCCTCCTCGTCGCCGACGAACTGCTGCGTCGGGCGGTCCCACTGGAGC
>RFPF01000035.1 GCA_009926295.1 Planctomycetia bacterium | reverse complement strand
GCGCCAACGGCCGCGAGGAGGCGGCGGCCAAGAACAACCATGCCGTCGCCTACTTCGTGCAACTGGCGGCTTTCGCCGACCTCACGGGGGACGAGGAAATCCTCACCGACTGCCGCCGGCAGTATCGCGATGTCTTCGTGCCCAACCAGATGGCCCCCGACGGCTCGTTTCCGCTCGAACTCAAGCGCACCAAGCCCTATGGCTATTCGATCTTCCAGCTCGATCAGATGGCGACGCTCTGCCAGATCCTGTCGCGGCCTGGCGACGACCTCTGGGCGTTCACGCTCCCCGACGGCCGTGGCATCGCCAAGGCCGTCACGTGGCTCCATCCGTATCTCGACGACAAGGCGTCGTGGCCTCTCAAGCCCGACGTCGAGCACTGGGAGGGATGGCCCGCCCGACAGCCGAGCCTGCTCTTCGCGGGCCTCGCGCTCGGCGACACCCGCTTCCTCGACCTGTGGAAGCGGCTCCCGCCCGATCCCGAGGACGCCGAGGTGCGACGCAACATCCCGATCACGCAGCCGGTGCTCTGGGTCGACTGAGCCTGCGGTGCATCACGGGAGCGTGACCGACTGACCGTCGGCTCGATCCCCGAAGTACACGAGGATCGTCGCGGGATCGGTGGTCTCGTTGACGAACGCCACGGACCCGTCGCACATGAGGTACTGCGCACCGCCGGGATGCTTGCTGCTGAAATACTTCCCGATGTCGGAGTAGCTCGCCGACGTGCTCGTCGTCACGAGGTTGATCCTCTTGTTCGTGGTCGACCAGCCGTACGCACGGCCGGCGTGTGCCGTACCGGCGAGGCTCGCCTTGCCCACGCCCAGCCACACCGCGGCATACTGGCCGTTTCCTGCCTGGGCATCCTGCTGGCTCCTTGCGCCGCACCGCTCTCCCACGAGAAATGTCTTGCTGAGCCCGTCGGTGATCTTGTTGTACGGAAGGCCGATCTTCGAGTCCTTGAACCCGAACAGCACGCCGCCCGAGTCCTGATCGTTCTTCGGATCCACGGTGTTTCCCCCGCACGACCCGACGTAGTTCGACGTCGACAGCCCCGCATCGGTGCCCGTCGCGCAGTTGAGCAGCGACCCGAAATCCTCGAGCGTGTTGAGGTCAGCCGTGATGTCGGTCGGGCAGCGATACATCGGGATCTTCGTCTGCATCGCGGCCGATACCGTCGCATCGGGCGGCGAGCCTTTCAGGTTGCCGATCCGCTGCTGGGGCGTCTTGTTGATCGGGTCGAGCGTCTCGAAAATCGTCATCTGCTCGGCGTAGGGGAGGATAAAGACACCCCAGCCCCAGCCGGGATTCGTGTAGTCGGCGCTCTGCGCCTGATGCCCGGCCGGCAGCCGCTTCTTGGCCGCCTCGTGGTTGTGGAACGCCGTGCCGATCTGCTTGAGGTTGTTGGTGCAGCTCGATCGCCGGGCCGATTCGCGGGCCGCCTGCACGGCGGGCAGGAGCAGCCCCACGAGCACGCCGATGATGGCGATCACGACGAGCAGTTCGACCAGCGTGAACGCACGACGGGGTCCGGGCGGACAGCAGGCTGACGGCATCGGGATCTCCTACGGTTGTCCGCTCGAATTCGTCCCCATGGCCCACATTAGCCGCCACCTCGAGGCCGCCGCAACCAGCACAGGTTACGCCGCCGCGGGAGCCGGCAGCCACACCCCGCCCCCGCCACGAGGAGGAGGATCGTGGCCGGCTCCGGGACGGCCGTCACGGTGAGTGTCGGGGCGAAGGCGCCACTGGAGTATTCGGAACTTCGCATGGTGAGCGAGTGGGCCTGGTCGAGATCGCCGTCGAACCGGAAATCACGGGTGATCATGAAGCTCACATTCGTGGCGCCCGCGGCGATCCGCTCCTTCACCCAGCGGGCCACGTCGAGCGAGATGAGCTTTTCCGTGCCGGTCGCGGTGATCTGACCGACGATTTCGGCGGTCGTGCCGATGCCCGTCGTGTAGTTTTCGTCGATCAGGCCCGTGAGGGTTCCGTACGACGAGGAGTTGTTGATGTTCGGCGCATTCGACCACTTCAGGCTCGATTCCGACCAACTGCCGCTGGTGATGCCGTAGACGTGGCAGATGATCCCGGCCGCGGCGTCGCCCGTGGCCCCGGGATCCCAGCCATAGACGCCGAGCGTGGCTTCCGTGAGCTTGGAACCATCCACGCCCGTCAGCGGAAACTGGAGATACGACACATACCTGCTTCCGGATCCGGAGCCGCTCTGCACGAGGAGGCTCGTCGCGGTGCCGTAATTGGTCGTCGAATTGGCCTGCCGCACATGGGCATCCTGGCTGGCGGGAATCACCGTCTTCGTCGCCGCCGGCTGTTCCGGCACCCTCACGAGCACGACGCCGCCGGCGTCGGTGTTGACCGTGATGGTGCGGTTGGAACCGACGTCGATCACCTGGCTGATATTACCCGAGAATCGGTCGCTCACCTGCTCGACCGTCACCCGGGTGCCGGCGGCCACGCCCCACGAGGTGAGGTCGAGCGTGAGCGTCTGCGAGGTGTTCGTGTCGGCGTTGGCGGCCATGAGATAGCGGGTGCCCGTGGCTGCGTCGCGCGAGGCGGCCAGCGAGACCACCGTGCCGGAGATCGTCGGCGCGGCGAGCAGATCCTTGCCCGTGAACCCCTCCGTGAACAGCCGGTAGACGTCGGCGGATTTCGTGGCCCCGCCCACGTTGCCCGTCGAACTCTGCCAATGCACGCCGTTATTGGCGCCGCCGGCGTCGGTAAACTTGAAGAGATAGAGTTCGTCCGGCTTGTTGTTGGCGAGATTGACGACGATCTGCCCCAGACGGCTCGACATCTCGAGGCTGTCGGGCGTGAAGCCGTTGGGGTTGTTCACCGGATCGTTCGGGGCGTAATTGGAGCTCGTGCGGGTGTTGAACTCGGAGATCGTGACGGGGTAACTCGCCCCCTGGCCACCGGTCAGCGTGTCGACGTCGGCGATCGCCCCGGCGAGCTTGGTGCCGAAGGCGGTCGGGTTACTGCCGTAGTTGTGGTAGTCGAAGTGGTCGAAGAGTTGGTAGCCATTCACCGCCGTGCCGCTGAGGACGGGAATGTCGCGGTTTTGCAGCAGCAGGTCGCCCCAATCGGTGCCGGTGATGGTCGTGAGCGAAGGGCCGTTCGTGACCGGGCCGTAGACATGGGGCTTGAGGTTCTTGCCGTAGATCCGGTTCACGTCGGCGATGGCGCTTTCGACCGCGTTGGCACCGTACTTCAGCATTTCGATCCACTGCGACTGGCTGAGGCCGCTGCCGTAGAGATCCGGCTCGTTGAACAGCTGGAAGTTCTCGACGTCCTCGTAGCGCGCCCGGACGAAAGCCTGGGCATACCACTGCTGCCAGCCGAGCCAGCGATTCTGCCAGTCGGTGGCCGAATTGTCCGATGCGTTCGTCGGCCAGGCGTAGGTTCCCGGTGTCCGCTGCATCACGATGAGCGACTTCCCGCCGGCCGCCTTCACCGTGGCGTCGGCGAACTGCGCATCCACCTCGTTGTTGCTGTAGGCGAGTTTTGAGGTGTAATTCGTGTAGAGGCCCGACCAATTGATGTACGTGGCGGCGGTGCCGCTGTTGCGCAACGCCGTCCGCTGAGAAAGAAACTGGGCCTGAGTCGTGGCGTTGAGCGACGAAGTCGTGCTCGACTTGAAGAGCGACGTCGGAGTGAGCGTCGAGGGCGACGTGAACATGCGGGCGCCGTTGACACCCGAATACTGCCACCACGACGCGGTCTGATTGTTGTGAAAGTGGCCGATGTTGTAGCCGAGCGTCGTCGGCGTCGATCCGACGACGGAGCCGGAGAGCGTGACGGTCTGGGCATCAACCCGGCCCGGAAAAGCCGCATGCCAGGCGCAGACGGAGAACCCGAAGAGGACGGCGAACGCTCCGAACCGCCGACCGGACATGGAACCCCCGCGCCCCGCGCGATGTATGCACGGGTCTGAGACGATGTATCGCCACCGGTTGTAGTTGCCTTCCGGGCCCAACGCAAGGTTTTGGAGTGGGAATCCAGCCCTTTTCCAGGCTGTTCCGTCAGCCCGACCGGCCCCTGGAAAGGGTTGTCACCGATGGGGGACGCCCCGGAGAGTCAGGGGCGCCGTGGACAACCTCACCCGCACATCCGGGTGCGTCGTGTAAAGACGGTGGCGCTCCCCGTCGCACACGAGCGTGGCGCTCGACCGCTTCGGGTGTTCGGGATCGACCGGCAGGATGGGATTGCGCGTGTACTTCTCCCAGTGCACGAGGTCACGGCTCGTGGCCAGGCAGGTCTGCCACTGGCTGCGATCGGCGATCGGGCTCGAATGGTAGTAGGCGTAGTAGCGGCCGCAGTGCTTCACGATCTGGTCGAACGCCACGGCGTGGAGGTCGTAGGGCTCGGGTCCGCAGGCGAGCACCGGCTCGTCGCGCACGTTCGTGAACGTGACGAGGTCTCGCGACGTCGCGAGCCACACCCCATGATCCATCCGCTCGTAGAAGAGGTGGCACACGCCGCCCTCGATCCACACTGCCGGCGTGCCGCGCGGGCCGGCGGGGATCGGATCACCCGACGCGCAGCGGATGTCGAGCGGCCCGCGTCGTTGCCACGCCACGCCATCATGGCTCGTGAGACGCTCTGCGATGTCGTGCTCGCCCTCGGCGAACATCTCGAAACACGGCCCACGACGCACCACGCACACATCCTCAACCCAGGCGTCACGCACGAGCGGATTCGCCGGATCGCGGATCCAGTTGAGCCCGTCCGTGCTCGTGGCATGCCCGAGGAACCGCCGCGGGTCGCGATCGAGGTTCGAGCCCGTATACCAGAGGTGCCACCGCCCTCCCGACCGCATGATCCAGCCCCGCTCGCGCAGGTCGCGATCCCATGCATCCGCGCCGCCTCCGGCGAAAAGCGGGGTGGCCGAGACGGGGCCGAACGCGACGAGTTCCGGCGGAAACACCTCGCCTGCTCCGGCACGCGGTGCGAGCCCGAACAGAAAAACCGTGATCAGAGGCAGCGTCGGCAGGCGAGCCATGCGGGAATCGTAGCAGGCCTCAGTCGATCCAGCCCCGCCGCACGAGCCACGACTTCACCAGATGCGCCGCAGCCGCGTAGGCGACGACTGTCGCGAGCAGAAATGGCCAGTAGGCCCACGGCAGCGCAACGAACCCGAACCGCCGCCCGAGCGGCGCATCGGTGAGCCATATGCCGGCGGCGATCACGGCCACCGTCGTCGCCGTGAGGGCCGTGCTCGCCCGGCTCTGGAAAAACGGGATCCGATCGGTGCGGATCACGTGGATGACGAACGTCTGCGTGACGAGCGATTCCACGAACCAGCCGGTGTGGAAGAGCGGCACCCGCTCCGGGTCGGCGCAGCCGAAGAGGAACCACAGCCCCGCGAACGTCGTGAAGTCGAAGAGCGAGCTCACCGGGCCCACGAGCAGGATGAACCGCGAGATCTGCCCCACCGACCAGGGACGGGGGCGGGCCACGAGCTCCGGATCGACGTCGTCGGTCGGGATCGGCACCTGCGAGCAGTCGTAGAGCAGGTTGTTCGTCAGGATCTGGAGAGGCGTCATCGGCACGAACGGGAGGAACACGCTCGCCCCGAGCACGCTCAGCATGTTGCCGAAGTTCGAGCTCGCCCCCATGCGGACGTACTTGAGGATGTTGACGAACACCCTCCGGCCCACCCGCACGCCGGACTCCAGCACCTCGAGATCCTTCTCCAGAAGCACGCAGTCGGCGCTCGCGCGGGCGATGTCGACCGCCGAATCAACGGAGATGCCCACGTCGGCGGCCCGCAGCGCCGGCGCGTCGTTGATGCCGTCCCCCAGAAACCCGACCACGTGCCCGGCCCGCCTCAGCGCATGCACGACCCGTTCCTTCTGCTGGGGCGCGAGCCGGGCCAGGAGCGTGGCCCGCTCGGCGGCGGCGGCGAGCGCCTCATCGTCGAGGGCATCGACGTCGTGGCCGAGGAGCACGGTGCCCACGTCGATCCCCACGTCGCCGCACACCTTCCGGCTCACGAGCTCGTTGTCGCCGGTGAGGATCTTCACGGCGATGCCGCCCGCACGGAGCGCCGCCAGCGCCGCCGCCGCCGAATCCTTGGGAGGGTCGAGGAACGCCACGTACCCGCGGAGCACGAGATCCCGCTCGTCGTCGCGGCCGTACGCCGGCCGTGGCTCGACGTCGCGGCAGGCGATGGCGAGCACCCGGAAGCCGTCGGCCGAGAGCCGCTCGAACTCCTCGAGAAGCCGCTGCGGCACCGCATGCTCGAAAGGCTCCACCTGCCCATCGAGCGCGAACCCCGAGCAGCGGGCGTAGACGGCCTCCGGCGCCCCCTTGCACACCAGCACCCGCCGCCCGTCGGGCGCCGAGACGATCACCGACATCACCCGGCGCGAGAAGTCGAACGGAATCTCGTCCACCTTCTCCCAGCCCGCCTTCGCCACGTGCTCGCGCAACTCCTCGTGGTCGAGGATCGCCCGGTCGAGCAGATTTTTGAGGCCGGTCTGGAAGTGGCTGTTGAGCCAGGCGTAGCGCAACACGTCCGGATCGTCGCGCAGGAGCACGTCGCAGTGCCGCTCGAGGATGATGCGGTCGAGCGTGAGCGTGCCCGTCTTGTCGGTGCAGAGCACGTCCATGCCGCCGAGGTTCTGGATCGCGTCGAGGTGCTTCACGATCACCCGCTCGCGCGCGAGCATGATCGCCCCGCGCGAGAGGCACACCGTCACGATCATCGGCAGCATCTCGGGCGTGATCCCCACGCCCACGGCGAGCGCGAACAGAAACGCCTCGCCCCAGTCCCCCTTCGTGAGGCCGTTGATCAGGAGCACCAGCGGCACCATCACCGCCACGATCCCCACCATCAGCCAGGTGAATTTCTCGAGCCCCACGTCGAACGCCGTGGGGGGCTCGGGGTCCTCGAGCGACTTCGACATGCCGCCCAGGAGCGTGCGCCGGCCCGTGGCGACGACGAGCGCGGTTGCCGTGCCGCTCGCCACGCTCGTCCCGAGCCAGCAGATGTTTTTCATGTCGAGCGGAGCGGGATCGCCCGCCTCGATGTCGGCGTGCTTCTCGACGGGAAACGACTCGCCCGTGAGCACCGACTGGCCCACGAACACATCCTTCGCGGCCAGAAGCCTGACGTCGGCGGGCACCATGTCGCCGGCGGCCAGGAGGACGACGTCACCCGGCACGAGATCCACGAGCGGCACTTCGACGGGGCCGCCGTCCCGGAGGGCCGTCGCCCGCACACCGATCAGTTTTCGCAGCCCGGCGACGGCGGCGTGCGCACGCCACTCCTGCGTAAACCGCAGTCCCACGCCGAGCACGAGCATCGCCGCCATGATCGCAGCCGAGACGGCGTCGCCCGTCGCGAGCGACGAGCCCCCGAGGACGGCCAGGAGCAGCACGAGCGGGTTGAGCGCCGCCTTGAAGAGGAGCGCGAGCGGCGCCTCCCCTTCCGGCTCGGCGATGCTGTTGGGCCCCCGCTGCTCGAGCCGCCGACGGGCCTCCTCCGTCGCGAGCCCCCGCGCGGAGGTCGCCAGCCGGTTGCAGGCCGATGATCCGTCGGTGTGCGACGCCTCCACGACCGCCGCATCGGCCTGGGCGGTCGCCGCCCGGCGGGCAGCCCCCGAAAACGGCAGCGTGGCGGGGAACGGCATGGGAACGCCCTGCCTGCGGGACACGACCCATCCATACACTCTACCGATTCGACCTGCGCGGGAGGGCGTCAGAAGTGGAATCGGCCCGTCGTTCCAGCGACACTTCGTGCATGCGCGGCTCCTTCCGACACGATTCGCTCACGGTCCGGCTGGTGCTGCCCGTCGTCGGCCTCCTGCTCGCAGGCGTGCTTCTCAACGTGGCCTTCTCCGCCTGGCTCGCCACACGTCGGGCCGCCGCGGCCGCCCGTGAACGAGAGACGCGGGTGGCCGCGGCGCTGGCCGAGAAGCGCGTGGCCCTGTCGCCCGCCGTGCTCGAAGCGCTGGCGACGCTCACCGGCAGCGAATTCGTGGTGTGGGATCCTGCCACCCGCCGGGCCGGAGCGAGTTCGCTCACGGCCGAACGGCTCGTCGAGACGAGCGATACCGCCTGGGACCACGCGATCGCCGCGGGACGGATCGACCTCGGCGGCTCACGGTATCGGATCGGCAGCGCCCAGGCGGCGGGCGTGCGCCCCGAGACGGTGCTCGTGCTGACGCCCGAGAAGCCCGCGCTGGCTGCGGCGTTCGAGACCGTCTGGCCGGCGCTCGCCGTCGCCGCCGCGACGCTCGGCCTGCTCGTGCCACTGTCGCTGCGTACCACGCGGTCGCTCGCGCGCCGGATCACGTCGGTGGAGCGGCACGTGGAGCGGATCGCCGCGGGCGACTTCGGCCCACAGCTGCCCGCCGGCGGCGCCGACGACGAGGTCGGCCGGCTGGCGGCCGGAGTCAATCAGTTGAGCACCGCGCTCGAGCAGCTGCGGTCGTCGCTCGTCGCCGGCGAGCGGCAGCGGCTGCTCGGCCAGCTCGCCGCCGGCTTCGCCCACGAGCTGCGGAACGCCGTCACGGGCGCACGGCTCGCGATCGACGTCCATCGCCGCCGCTGTGCCGGCGGCGCCGCGCCAGCCGACGAGAGTCTCTCGGTGGCCACACGGCAGTTGGCGATCGTAGAAGAGGAGGTGCGGGGGCTCCTGGCGCTCGGACGCCCCGGGGAGGCGACCCGCGGCCCGGTCTCCGCCGACGAGCTGCTCGCGATGGTCCGCGATCTCACGGCCCCGCGGTGCGATCATGCGGGCGTCCGCCTCGAATGCGGCGGCCCGACTGGCATCACGCTCGTGGGCCGCTCGGAATCCCTGCGGGCCGCGCTGGTGAATCTCGCGCTCAACGCGATCGAGGCCGCCGGCCGCGGTGGAGACGTGCGGCTCTGCGTCGCGACCAGCGGCGACGGCGTCGAACTCGTCGTCGAGGATTCGGGCCCCGGGCCGGCGGAGGCGATCCGCGCCACGCTCGGAGAGCCGTTCGTCACCTCCAAGCGGGAGGGGATCGGCCTGGGTCTGGCCATCGCGAAGGAGGTGGCGGAGCAGCATGGCGGGTCGCTCGCGTGGGGCCGCAGCGGCAACCGCACCCGATTTGCCATCGTCCTGCCGGCGACGACACTGAGGGGATCGATTTCGCCCGCCCGCCCGGAGCCCGGATCATGAGCCGCATCCTCGTCGTGGACGACGAGCCCGCCATCGGCTGGAGCCTCCGGGAATTGCTCGGTGAAGACGGGCATGACGTCGAGGTGGCCGGATCGGTCGAGGCCGCGGTCGAGACCTGCGGCCGGTTCGTTCCCGACGCCCTCCTGCTCGACGTCCGCCTCGAGGACCGAGACGGCATCGAGGCGCTACCCGACCTCAAGGCGCGCGCTCCGGCCGCACGGGTGATCGTGATGACGGCCTTCGGCGATCTCGCGACGGCCGTGCGGGCGATGGAGGGAGGCGCGTTCGACTATCTCGTGAAACCGTTCGACCTGGAGCGCGTGTCCAGCGTGGTCGCGCGGGCCCTCGCGACCCGGCCACCGGATGACTCCACCGTGCCGGTCGCCGCGCCCACGGCCGAGGGGCGTCTCGTCGGAGGTTCCGCGCCGATGCAGGACGTCTTCAAGCGGATCGCGCTCGCCGCCCCGACCGACCTGCCCGTGCTCATCACCGGGCCGACCGGCACGGGAAAGGATCTCGCCGCTCGGGCGATCCACGCCAACTCGCCGCGGCGCGACCGGCCATTCCTCGCCACGAGCCTCGCAGCCCGCGCGCCGGGCGTGATCGAAAGCGAACTCTTCGGCCACGTCCGCGGCGCATTCACCAGCGCCACGGGCGACCGGGCAGGGCTCTTCGAACTGGCCGACGGCGGCACGCTCCTGCTCGACGAGATCGGCGAGGCCCCGCCGGACGTCCAGGCCAAATTGCTCCGCGTGCTCGAAGCCCGCGAGATCACGCCGGTGGGCGCGGCGATGCCCCGACCGATCGACGTGCGCGTGGTCGCTGCCACCAACCGCGATCTCGACGCAGCCGTGGCTGCGGGCACGTTTCGCGCCGACCTCTTCCATCGCCTCAACGGGTTTCCACTTGGCATGCCCACGCTCGCCGAACGGCTCGACGATCTGCCGGCCCTCGTGGCGTGGTTCTTGTCCAGTGCGGCCGAGCCGCGGCCGCCGATCACGGAGGCCTTCCTCGCGGCCCTCCGCGCCCGCCCCTGGCCCGGGAACGTGCGCGAACTCAAGCATGCGGTCGCCTATGCCGCCGTCCTCGCCCGCGGCGCACCGCTCGCACCGGAACACCTGCCGGCAACCTCCACCGCCGCCGGGCACGCCCATGGCGGCCCAACCGCCCGAGCGCGAATCGAGGCGGCCGTCCGAGCGTGGGTCGCCGAACAGTGGCCGGCCGAATCGACCGGCGAGAACGACCTGCACTCCCGCCTCCTCGCTGTGGTCGAGTCCATTCTCTTCGACGAGGCACTCGCACGCACGGAAGGCAACCGAACCGTGGCTGCCAGACTGCTGGGGCTCGACCGGGCGACCCTGCGTTCGCGACTCGACCGCTGAGCCACGGCGTCTTCTCGCGACCATCGCTCTCCGGCCCTGCAGACCAGCCGCTTTCCCCGGGCCCCGTCGGCCCATACACTCGAAACTCGCGGAAGACCGCCTTGCCGGGGGCTTCCTCGGTAGTTGTGGATCGGGAACTTTCTTCTCCGGAGTGTCACGATGGATATCCTCGGTGAGATCTTGAAGCAGGTGCTCGAGGGCGCCGCCCAGCAACAGGCACCCCAACGGGCCCCGCAGCCCCAGCAGCGTCCGCAACAGCCGCCTCAGGGCATGCCCTCCCCCGACGACCTCGGCGAGATCTTCAAGCAGATCTTCGGCGGCGGTTCGGCCCAGAAACTACCCGAAGTGGTCAAGCAGTTCGAGGAGAAGGGTCTCCGCGACGAGGTCGATTCGTGGGTTCGCACCGGCCCGAATAAGCCGGTGAGTCGGCGGCAGATCGAAGACGTCTTCGGCCAGCGAGAACTCGATGACATCGCCCGCCAGCGGAACATCGACCGCGAGCGGCTCGCCGAGGTCCTGAGCCGCTACATTCCGAAGATCATCGACGAGCTCACCCCGTCGGGGCAGCTCCAAGCCCGCCGCTAGCCCGGTGCGGGGCGGTGTGACCGTGACGACTCCGAAGGACCGATGGACCCCATGAAGACGCTTCCGGCATGTGCGTTCGCCATCGCCTTCGCGGCAGCCGTGGCGATGGCCGCCGGGCCGCGCGACTGGGGGGAGATCGAGCTGGCATGGCGGGGTGATCCGCGTGCCACGGCCGACGCGCCCTTCGAAGCGGATGCAGCCCCCGCCCGGCGGCCCTCACGCCGGGCCCAACGCCGCGCCGCACCGCGCCGCCGGATGACCTCCGACGAACCTCCCGTCGACACGCATCCCGTCGACGGCCCCGCGGCCGTGATCGGGCCGACTCGCGGCGAGGTCGCGATCCATCGCGACCAGCCCTCCCTGCCGACATCCGACGCCCGTCAGCGGTTCGACATCTTCCTGCCGGCCTCCTGTGCGGCGGGCGGAATGCCGCTGGTGGTCTGGATCCACGGCGACTCGTGGCGTGACGGCTCGAGGGCCGAGTGCCCCGTCGCGTGGCTCGTCGACGAGGGCTACGCCGTCGCGAGCGTCGGCTACCGGCTCACCGATACCGCCGTGTTCCCTGCGCAACTCGACGACTGTCGGGCGGCCGTGGACGAGATCCGTCGGACCGCCGACGTGTGGGGCGTCGACCGTGACCGGATCGCCGTCGTGGGCAGCGGGGCTGGCGGGCACCTCGCCGCGCTCCTGGGCCTCTCGGGAACGTCCGAGCCGCGGGTGGCGGCGATCTGTGCGGTCGCTGCGCCGACCCATCTCACGTCCCTCGGGCCGGAGCACGACCGGGCTGCGTCGGCGGCGAGCCTCCTCGTCGGTGGGCCACTGGCCGAGTTTCGCGAGGCAGCCCAGCGGGCGAGCCCGTTTTCATACGTCTCCGGAGACGACCCGCCCTGCCTCCTGATCCATGGTGCCCGGGACGACTCGGTGCCGGCGTCACAGAGCGTCAGGCTCGACGCCGCGCTCCGGGCGGCGGGCGTCGAAAGCACGCTCGTCGTACTCGAGGGAGCCGGCCACCGGGCGGCGCTCGACCGCGACACGCCGGCCGGCCGAGCCATCGTGGAATTCCTCGGCCGTACGCTCGGTCCGGGCAGCCGGCCCGGCGGAGACGCCCCGACGACCGGCACGCCCGCCGCGACGAGCCCGCCCCCGACGAGCATGCGCCGGCGGGTGAGGCCGCCCGCGCGGCCAGGCGGCGGGCGTGCCGGTCGTCGGGGCCGTGGACGGGTTTTTCGTCACGCCCCGCCTCCTCCAGACGACCGATCACACCCTCTCGAGCCGCACGGTCCGCCCCAACGCCCGCATGAGAATGGCCCAGGTGAGCGACCTTCACCTGCATGGAATCGGCGGCCTCGAAACCCGCCTGCTCACCGCACTCCACGATTCCCGGCCAGACATGATCCTGTTCACCGGAGACATGGTCGACAGACGGCGCGACCTCTGGCGGCTCGAGGAGTTTCTGCGCGAGTGCCCGGCGACGCCGCAACGGTTCGCGATCGTCGGCAACTGGGAGTACTGGGCGGGCGTGCCGCTGGAGGCGCTGGAGCGGCTCTACGACCGGCACGGCGTGGAATTTCTCGTCAATCGCTCGGTCGAGATCGAGTTCGCAGGCACGCGGGTGAGAATCACCGGACTCGACGACCTGCGTGGCGGCACCCCTGACGTTTCCCGCGCACTCGGCGGTGGCACGCCGACCCCGAACCACCTCGTTCTCGCGCACTGCCCGCTCTCGCGCGACGTCGTCGTGCTTCCGGCGGAGCATCCGGCCGACCTCGTGCTCGCCGGTCACACGCACGGCGGGCAGATCGCCCCGCTCGGCCACGCGATCGTGCTGCCGGAGGGAAGCGGTCGCTACGTGTCCGGATGGTATCGCGACGGCGGTCCGCCGCTGTACGTCTCGCGGGGCATCGGCACGTCGATGGTGCCGCTGCGGCTCGGGTCGACGCCCGAATTGGCGCGATTCGAATGGGCCCTGGCTTGAGCGTGGCCCCGACGGGACGCCAGCATTTTCGCAGCCGTCACGACCGCGTTAAACGGCACGCTCCGCCTTGCTTCTCCCGCCGGTCGAGTTGCCCGCCCTGGCCGCCGATATTCCGTGGTGCCGCCGGTGCCTGCAGGGCTCTCGCCCGACCGCCCGCGGCCGTTCGATCCGTCGCCCCACATCCCGTCGCCACGCCACCAGGTCGCAGCTTCCCATGCCCGAAAAGCGCCGCAAGCCGTCGTCCGCCGTCCAGACACCGCTGGAAACCTACCTCCGCGAGATCAACGACACGTCGCTCTTGTCCGCCGACGACGAGAAGCGGCTGGCGAGGGCGATCGCGCAGGGCGACGCCGCCGCCCGCGACCACATGGTCCGTGCGAACCTGCGGCTGGTGGTGAACATCGCCCGCGGCTACGCCAACCGCGGCCTGCCGCTTCCCGACCTCATCGAGGAGGGAAACCTCGGGCTGCTCCGCGCCGTCGAGGGATTCGACCCGAAGGTGGGCACCCGGTTCAGCACCTATGCGAGCTACTGGATCAAGCAGTCCATCAAGCGCGCCCTCATCAACTCCGGCAAGACGATCCGCATCCCGGCCTACATGGTCGAGCTGCTCTCCAAGTGGCGCCGGGCGACGGCCCGGCTCATCGACGTGCTCGGCCGCACGCCCACCCAGGAGGAGGTGGCACGGATGCTGGGGCTGGCCCGCAAGAAACTGCCGATCATCAAGAAGGCGATCCACGTGCACCACGCGGCCCCGCAGACCGAGCAGGCCGACGGCGGCTGGTCGCTGGGCGAGATCGTCCGCGACGAGAACATGCGCTGCCCGGCGGAGGTGCTCCTCGACTCCGACACGATGCGGCACGTCCTCGATCGGGTCGAGCGGCTCGACGAGCGGGCATCACGGATTCTCAAGCTGCGCTTCGGACTCGGTGGCGGCGAGCCGATGACGCTCAAGGAGATCGGCGCCGTGCTCGGGCTCACCCGCGAGCGGGTTCGGCAGATCGAATCCGAGACGCTCGCCATGCTCGCCCTGGAGCTCGACGGCGCGCCCGAGGCCACGATCCGGCTGCGCCGCGGAGCCTAGCGATGGACTCCACACCGTCACCGGATCTCGAGTCGCTCGTCCGGCCGATTGCCGACTTTCCCAAGCCGGGCATCCTGTTTCGCGACATCACGCCGCTGCTCGCCGAGCCTCGGGCCTTCGCCACCGCGATCGACCGCATGGCGGCGCCGTGGCGCAACGACGGGCTCGACGCCATCGCGGCCGTCGAGGCACGCGGCTTCCTGTTCGCCGGCCCCCTGGCCCTCGCCCTCGGGGTGGGCGTGATCCCGGTGCGGAAGCCGGGCAAGCTGCCGGCCGAGACCATCCAGCACGAGTACGATCTCGAATACGGCCGGGACCGCCTCGAGATGCACAAGGACGTGCTGGCGCGGGGCGCACGGGTGCTCGTCGTGGACGATGTGCTCGCCACCGGCGGCACCGCCGCGGCCTGCATGCGACTGGTGGAGGCGGGTGGTGGAAGGGTCGCCGGCGCGGCCTTCCTGATCGAGATCGAGGCCCTCGGCGGCCGCGAGCGACTCGCCCCCCACCGGGTGGAAACCGTGCTCGCGTACTAGATTCGCCGCGGAAAAAACCCTCCAGGCCCCACCCGCCGGGGAGCGGCGGGGTTTGCCAAACGGCCTGGTCTGCGGCTGCTTCTCCGGTCGTTTGCGGCGATTTTCCTTCGACTGCGCCGTGAACTACCCTTGCGGAAGCCGTTTCCTCCCGGAGGTCTCCCGTGAATCCGCAGTCCATCCAGCTGCCCATGCCCGTGCTCGTCGGGGGGGCCATCGTGCTCGGGCTCTTCGCCCTCGCGCTGTTGCTCCTCATCTTCAACTACGGGCAACTCTGGTTCCAGGCGTTCTGGTCGAAGGCCCCAGTCACGTTTCTCGAACTCCTGGGGATGAGCCTGCGCAAGGTCAACGCCCGCACGATCGTGCAGGCGAAGATCATGGCCACGCAGGCCGGTATCGGTCGCGACGCCTCGGTGCGCCGGCTCGAGGCCCACTACCTCGCCGGCGGCGACGTGCCGCGCGTGCTCCGCGCCCTGATCGCAGCGCACCGTGCCGATCTCGATCTCGATTTCGACAGGGCGTGCGCCATCGATCTCGCCGGGCGTGACGTCCTCGATGCGGTGCAGACGAGCGTCAATCCGAAGGTGATCGACTGCCCCGACTCGGCCAGCGGCAAGTCGACGCTTTCCGCCGTCGCCAGAAACGGCGTGGAGCTCAAGATCAGGGCCCGCGTGACGGTGCGCACGAACCTGCAACAACTCATCGGCGGAGCCACCGAGGAGACGATCATCGCGCGGGTCGGCGAGGGAATCATCACGTCGATCGGATCCTCGGAAAGCCACTTCGAGGTGATGGAGCACCCCGACACGATCTCGAAGGCCGTGCTGCAGCGCGGCCTCGACGCCCAGACGGCGTTCCAGATCGTGTCGATCGACATCGCCGACATCGAGGTCGGAGAAAACATCGGGGCCCGGCTCCAGGCCGACCAGGCCGAGGCCGACACCCGCGTCGCCCGGGCGAAGGCCGAGGAGCGGCGGGCCTTCGCGATCGCCCGCGAGCAGGAGATGAAAGCCGCCACGGCGGAGAATCGCACGCGGGTTCTCCAGGCCGAAGCGCTCGTGCCCAAGGCCATGGGCGAGGCGTTCCGGGCGGGGAGGCTGTCGACGGCGGCACCCACGACGCCGCGGCCGAGCATCTGACGCCCCCCGTTTCCCAGCCCGCCCAGCGTGCCGGGCGGGGTGGGAAATTTCGTTACGACTCGGGGATTCGGCCAAACCTTTCCGGCCCGCGCGGTCGATACCAGTGTTGCGACGGGTCGTGCGCGGTCCTGGCGACCGCACCCCCCGGCCATGGATGGCCGGACACCCCGCCGAACACGGGCCTCGAGGCCAGGGAGAGTGTGACATGGCGCTGCGTAAACTCCGCGTATACATGGGTCCGGATGCCGAGTCGGCGGCAGGTCCTTTCCTCCACGAAGCCCCCCAGTCGAACACGGTGCGGACCACGCTCGGCGAGATCCTGCCCTTGCTGGCCGACGCTGTCGCCAGCCAGCGGACCTGGCTCACCGACTTCGAGGCGGACGAAATCACGATCTCGACCGACTTGCACGACGTGCTCCAGGCGTACCGTCACTTCCGGCGTCCGGGCGCCTGACTCCCGACGAAGCGGGTATGTGATCCTCGGTGACGGGCGGCGACCCCCTCTTGTGAGTGGATCATCCGTCGTGCATACTCCGGTGCCTGCTGCACCACGAGTTCCGCACCGATGGCACCCTCCGTCAACCTCGCCGACCTCGGGCAACGGGTCCGCGCGGCCCGCCTGGCCCGCAGACTGACGCTCGAGGAGGTGGTCTCGCGGGCCAACTTCACGGTGAGCTGGCTCTCGAAACTCGAAAACGGCCAGCTCACGCCGTCGCTCGAGGGGCTTGTCAAGCTCGCCGACGTGCTCGAGTGCGGCGTCGATTCGCTCGTCGCCGGCCTCTCGGTGCCGCCCAGGTACGTCGCGGTCAAGGATGGTGCCGGCCGCATGGATCAGCCGGCCAGGGATCGGCGGGCCGGAGTGATGGTCGAGCACAGGGCCGAACAGTGGCGCGGTCGCGGGATGAACCCCGTCGTCCTGCACATCTCCGGCGCAGGCAGCAGGCATGGCCCCGAGAGCCACCCTGGCGAGCGGTTCCTGTTCGTCATCGAAGGCGAACTACGGGTCGACTACGGTGATGAACTGATCCTGCTCTCCCGGGGCGACAGCGTCTACCTGCACGCCTCGATCCCACACACGCTCATGCCCGCCACACGGGGGGTCGGGGTGAAGGTGCTCAGCGTCGTTCACGAAGCCCCGGCGGCCCCGCGAGCGCCCGTCGCGACGAAGCGGCGGAAGGTCTGATCCCGCCGCCGCGATGGTAGACTCTGTCAGGGGGAGCGACCCTTTCGCACGGCATCTTTCCCGATGCTCGCCTCTCATTCGCACTGTTTTTCACCCGGAGCCGGAGCATGATGATCCCGCGTCGCGACTTCGTCGAATCGGTCCTCGCCCTCGCCGCCGCCGCCCTGGGCGACATGCCCGCGGCCGTCGCCGCGGAGGCCCCTTCGGCCCGTACGCCCGGCCCAAACGAGAAACTGCGCGTGGCCGTCGTGGGAATCAACAGCCGCGGCGGCGCCCACATCCGTGAATTCATCGCCCATCCCGAGTGCGAGCTGGCGGTCGTCTGCGACTGCGACCCCGCCACGCCGGGCCGGTATGAGAAGGCCTTCGCGAAGCTCCCGCGCAAGCCCGAGTTCGTCACCGACGTGCGCCGCGTTCTCGACCGCAAGGACGTCGACATCGTCTCGATCGCGGCCCCCAATCACTGGCACGCGGTCATGAGTGTCTGGGCCATGCAAGCCGGCAAGGACGTATACGTCGAGAAACCCTGCAGCCACAACGTCGACGAGGGTCGGGTCTTGGTCGAGTGGGCGCGAAAGCTCGGCCGCATCTGCCAGATGGGGGCCCAGAGCCGCAGCATGCAGGGGATGCGCGACACGATCGACTTCGTGCGGAGCGGACGGCTCGGTGCGGTGAAGGTGGCCCACGCCCTGTGCTACAAGCGGCGGCCGAGCATCGGTCTGGTCGAGACGCCCGCCCCGCTGCCGCCCGGCCTCGACTTCGACCTCTGGGCGGG
>RFPF01000340.1 GCA_009926295.1 Planctomycetia bacterium | reverse complement strand
CCATGCCGGCCGGCATGGCCGCCGCCGATTGGCAGCAGTCCGATGGCTGTCCGCAGGGCCGCATCGCCGGGGCGGCGGCCGGGGTGACGGCGGCGCCAGGAGGCGTGAAGCCGGGCGGATAGTGGCCGAAGCACTTCTCGTACTTCCAAACCTCGAGGGCGATGTAGCGCTCGTTGAGAGTCTTGCAGCCGCCGGCCGTCATGGCCGCGAGCACCGCGCAGCCGACGAGCACGCTCCGGCCGGGATTCGTGAATCGCATCGCAGGGTCTCCGTCGTGGCGCCGCGGCGATCGCGGCTGGTGTGGCGGGCGCCGCGGAGCCTGCCGCGTCGCCTCGAAACACTACCCCATGCGGGAGACGCGGCAAGAAAAAATGCGTCTGGAGTCCGCCGACCCGCCGCCACGTTTGAGAAACTGTGCCGATCGTGCCGAGGGCACGTGCACGGACGCGGCGGAACGACGCAGCGTCGGAGAGCCCCGCCCGCTCAGCCCTTGCGGTGGCGGATCCGCGCCCGCATGCGTCGCTTCTTCTGGCCGAGTTTGCGCCTGCCTTTTCCGGTCTTCTTGACTCCCATGCTCCACTCCAGGGTCGTGAACGGCCCGGAGAAGTTCCGGTTGCCTGCGTCGCAGTTGTAGAATGCGATCGCGGCGGCGTGCAAGGACCAGCGCCCGCGTCGCTTCCCCTCCGGCCCGGTCGCCTCCGCCATGATCGCGTTCTTCCCGACCTATGCGACGCGCCTCGCCGGCGGTGGCCGCTGGCGGGCCGCCGTCGCGGGGATGGTCACTCGGCCGCTCCCGCCGCGCAGCCGGCGCCGGACCATGGCCGTCGCCCTGCTCAAGCGGATCCTCGATCTGGACGAGTCTCAGGTCGAATCGCCCGTGTTCCAGCGCCGGGCCGATGCGTTTCTCTTCCAGAGGCTCGCCGGTCGGCCGGTTCGCGTGGTCGTGGCCGGCCGGGAATACGCCGCCGGACAGACCGACCGCACCGGCCACTTTCAGGCGGAGATCGACCTCGACGACGAGCAGGTCATGGCGGCGACGAGCGGCTCCGGGCCCGACTGCCGCTGGATCGGCTACGAGGGCATCGTCGACGACGAGGAAAGCGACGCGGCCCCGACGCCGGGCGGTCGGATCCAGGTGGTGGACGCACTCGGCCTGTCGGTCATTTCCGACATCGACGACACGGTCAAGGAGACGAACGTGGCGAACCGACGGGAACTGCTCGCCAACACGTTCGTGCGGGAGTTCCGGGCGGTGCCGGGGATCGTCGACGTCTACCGGGGCTGGCAGGCGGGCGGCACGGCGTTTCACTACGTGTCCGCGAGCCCGTGGCAGCTCGCAGCCTGCCTCGATCGCTTCATGGCCGACGTCGGTCTCCCCGCAGGGTCTCTCCACCTCAAGCTGTTCCGCCTCAAGGACTCCACACCACTCGGCCGGCTCCCCTCGCGCAAGCGATCGAAGAGGCGGATGATCGAGCGGATCATGGACGAGTTTCCCGGCCGGCGGTTCCTGCTCATCGGTGATTCGGGCGAACGCGACCCGGAAGTCTACGCGGCGGTGGCGCGGCGCCGCCGCGAGCAGGTTTCGGGCATCGCCATCCGTCAGATCGACGGACGTGCTCCCCGCGAGAAGGTCAGGTCCCGCCTCGACCGTCTCGCGCGCCGGCTGCCGACGGGACTCGTGCGCGTCTTCGGCGACGCGGACGACCTGCGCGGACTGGCCGCTCAGGGGCTCTCGAAGGCGTTCTGAAAGTGCTCCACGTTCGGCCGGCCATCGGGGCCGTCGAACGTCACGGTGACCACGTCGATCCGCACGGAGCAGTCCTCGAGCCGGTGGCGGCGAATGTAGGCCGTGGCGAGCTGGGCCACCCGCCGCTGCTTCTGGTGGCCGACCGTTTCGGCGGGGTGCCCGTGGTTCGTGTCGGTCCGCGAACGCACCTCCACGAACACCACCGTGCGACCGTCGAGGGCGACGATGTCGATGTCGCCGCGCAGCACCCGCTCGCGGGTGGCGACGATCCGGTAGCCGATGCCGCGCAGGTAGCCCGCCGCCTCCGCCTCGCCGCGTTTTCCCAGGGAGTCGCGAGACGGACGCATGGCGGGCGCGGGATTCAGGACTTCGCTGCCGCCGCCTTCCGGGAGGCCTTCTTCGCACCACCCGCCGCCTCGGCCTGCTCCTCGCGCTTTTCGCGAAGCCTGACCGACTTGCCGACGCGGTCGCGCAGGTAGTAGAGCTTCGCCCGCCGCGACACGCCCGACCGCTTGACCTCGATCTTGGCGATCTTCGGCGAATGGAGCGGGAACTTCCGCTCGACGCCCTCCCCCGCGACGATCCGTCGGACCGTGAACATCTCGCGGCTGCCGGAGCCGCTGCGGGCGATGACGACGCCGTTGAAAATCTGCACGCGCTCCTTCTCGCCCTCGAGGATGCGGGTGTGGACGTCGACGGTGTCGCCGATCGCGAACACGGCCGGCTGGGGCTTCAGGCTCGAGGCTTCCACATGGGCGAGGATCTTCTGGCTCACGGCAGGCTCCTTTGGGAATGGTTGGGC
>RFPF01000339.1 GCA_009926295.1 Planctomycetia bacterium | reverse complement strand
ATGGGCCTTCTCCATCTCGTCGAGCAGGATCACGCCGTAGGGCCGGCGCCGCACCGCCTCGGTGAGCACGCCGCCTTCGCCGTAGCCGACGTAGCCCGGCGGTGAGCCCATGAGGAGCGACACCTTGTGCTCCTCCTTGAACTCGCTCATGTTGATCACGGTCATGTTCGATTCGTCGCCGAAGAGCAGCTCCGCGAGCGCGAGGGCCGTCTCGGTCTTCCCCACGCCGCTGGTGCCCGCGAGGAGAAACACCCCCGTGGGCCGCTTGGGGTCGGTCAGGCCGGCCCGGGCCGTCCGAATCCGTTCGGCGATCGTCTCGAGCGCGTGCGACTGGCCGACGACCCGCTCCTCGAGCCGCTGCTTCAGCTCCAGGACGCCGCGGATCTCGTCCGACACCATCCGGCCCACGGGAATGCCCGTCCACCCGGCGATCACCTCGGCGATCGTCTGACCGTCCACGCACGGGCTCACCAGCGGATGCTCCCCCTGCAGCGTCCGCAGCTTCTCCTCGAGCGCGACGAGCGCGGCCCGGCGCTGCTCGACGTCCGCCGAGGCCTCGCCGGGCCGCTCGGCGGCGGCGTCGATCGCGGCGATGAGCGTCGATCGCTCCGCCCGGATCTGCCCGACCAAGGCCGACTCCTCCGCAAACCGCTTCTCGAGCGCCTCGAGCGTGCCGCCGATCTCCGCTCGCCGGGTCTCGAGCTCCGCGATGGCGGCGGCATGGTCGGCCCCGGTCGCCTGCTCGCGGCGCAGGATGTCGAGCTCGATCCCGATCGCGTCGAGGCTGCGGCGGGCGTCCTCGATGGCCGGCGGCGTCGCGGCCTGGCCGATCGCGACCTTCGCGCACGCGGTGTCGAGCAGGCTCACGCCCTTGTCGGGCAGCTGCCGGCTGGGGATGTAGCGGCGCGAGAGCTTCACCGCCTCGGTGACCGCCTCGTCGAGGATCGTGACGCGGTGGTGCTTCTCCAGCGTGGCCACCATCCCCCGCAGCATCCGGCAGGCCATGTCGTCGGTCGGCTCCTCGACCTTCACGACCTGGAATCGCCGGGCGAGGGCGGCGTCGCGTTCGAAATACTTCTTGTATTCGGCCCACGTCGTCGCCGCGACGGTCCGCAGTTCGCCGCGGGCCAGCGCCGGCTTGAGAAGGTTCGCCGCGTCGCCCTGGCCGGCCTGCCCGCCGGCGCCGATGAGCGTGTGGGCCTCGTCGATGAACAGGATGATCGGGGTCGGCGACTTCTTGACCTCCTCGATCACGCCCTTGAGCCGGTTCTCGAATTCCCCCTTCACGCCGGCCCCGGCCTGGAGCAGGCCGAGGTCGAGCGTCCGCAACTGCACGTTCTTGAGCGGCTCGGGGACGTCGCCACTGGCGATCCGCTGGGCGAATCCCTCCACGACGGCCGTCTTGCCCACGCCCGCCTCGCCGGTGAGGATCGGGTTGTTCTGTCGGCGGCGGGTGAGGATGTCGATGATCTGGCGGACCTCCGCCTCGCGGCCGAGCACCGGATCGATCGCGCCCGCCTTCGCCCGGGCCGTGAGATCGATCGTGAACTGGTCGAGGCTGGGGGTCTTCGTGGGCTTGCCGCCGCCCGCCGCCCCGGCCTCGCCCGCGGACGCGCCGGCCGCCGCGTCGCCCGCTCCGGGCATGTAGTCCGACTCGGTCGATCGGGGAAACACGCGGGCCGCCTCGACGCGGAGAACGTCGGGCGCGATCCGGCGAAACTCGTCCGATGCCGCCACCGCCCGCCGCGCCAGCGACTCGTCGGAGAGCAGGGCCAACAGCAGCCACGCCCCCCGGACGGCCTGCTCGCCGTGGTCCACGCTCGCCGTGAGCCAGGCCTCTTTGATGAGGTCGCACACCTCGGGCGACAGCAGCGGCGGCCGCGCGTTGCCGGTCTTCAGGCGGTCGATCGACTTCGTGAGGTCGGCGAGCACCCGCCCCTGGTCGATCTCGAAGTGCTTGAGCAGCAGGCAGATGTCGTTGCCGGGCTGCTCGAGCAGTTTCACCAGCCAGTGCTCGATCTCGACGTTGTAATTGGTTCGCGACAGGCACAGGCCCGCCGCCCCCTCGAGTGCCCGCTGGCAGACGGGATTCAGCTTGCCGATGAGTCCGCGGAGATCGAGCCCGGCCATTGCATCTCATCCATGGAAAAGCCTCGTGGCCCTCCCACGGCGGCGCCTGAAGGTACCCCGCTCATCGAACGGTGTCCAGCAACTCACGCGGTGACCACGAAGGCCGGGTCGTCGCGATCCGTGTCGGCGCCCGCGGCACCGACGAGCCACGACGTCCAGCCGAGTCGCGTCCCGCTCGGGAGGCCGCGGTCGTCGATCGGCCGGCCCCCGAGGCGACACGCGGGCACGTCGGCGGCGGCGAGCGCGAGCCTGATCTGCACGTGGAACTCCGGCCCGACGTACAGGCGGATGAAGTCGCCGAGCGCCGCCAAAAGCGGCCCCCCCGGCAGCCGGCTGCGGAACCCGACGTCGTCGAGCGGCCCCAGCCGCACCTCGAGCGTGGAGGCCATGTCCCACACCCTGTTGCCGGCGATCGTATCG
>RFPF01000338.1 GCA_009926295.1 Planctomycetia bacterium | reverse complement strand
GCCAGCGTGATCCTCACCGAAGGGCCGAAGCGGTTCCGGCTCCCCAAGCCGCTCGACGCGAAGGTCGCGGCCGCCTATGAACGCCCATTTGCGACGGGCTGGCCGCGCGGCCTGCGCGAGGTCGTCACGGAACGCAGTCTGCTCAACGCCGCGGGCACGTTTTACGTGGCGCCGCGAGTGACGAGCGGCGGCGCGGCGAAGATCCTGCCCGTGTGCAGCCACGGCAAGCGGATCACCGACTTCTGCTCGTGGCGTGGGCTCCTCGTGCTCGGCGGCGTGCGGCAGGCGGCCAAAAGCCAGCCGCCCGACGGCCCGCCGGACACTTCGCGCGTGATCGGCAGCACGGACGCGACCGGGAAGCGTTCCCTCGGCCCGGCTGTGTGGGTGGGCGACATCGACGAACTCTGGAAACTGCCCAAGCCGACGGGCCGCGGCGGCCCCTGGCACGAGACGGCCGTCGAGCCTGGCGTACCAAGCGACCCCTATCTCATGGGTGGCTACGACCGGAAGCGTCTTGCCGTCACTCACGATGCCGCTCGCCCTGTTCGGATTGTCGTTGAGATCGACCCTGCCGGCGACGGCGAGTGGTTTGCCTACTCCACGCTCGTGGTGCCCGTAGGAGAAGCCATCACCCACGAATTCCCGCCGGGATTTCTCGCCCAGTGGGTTCGCCTCCGGGCGGACGCCGCGTGTCGGGCCACCGCGGTGTTTACGTACACCGCGAATTGAGTTCGAACGGCCTCACCGCATCCAGGGATGCGACTTGGGGCCTGAAGTTCGTCCGTGGTGTCGCAGCGCGATGCCCTTGCGCGGCGATCGCGTGCCTCTCCGCCTGGCTCGTCCTGCGGGTGCGGCCGCACGCGTGACTTGCGATGCCACGTCGGCACGCCCCTCGGGGCTTTGGCCCGCGTTGGAACGGCCGGCCCCGCCGGTCACTTCGCGGTCAGGTCGAAATTCGCCGCGTCGGTTCCCTGCTCGGGCACGGTGAACCGGAGCGTGCCGCGATACCGCTTGGGGATTCGCACGGTCGGCAGTTCGTCCTCGCGGGGAAGATTCAAGACCGGCACCGCCGCGTCGTCCGCCGCCGTCCCGGGCGGGCCCTTGGCCTGCGACCGGATCGTGTCGATGAGTTCGTCGTAGGCCTCCCGGCCCGTGATCGTCACGATGTGTTCGCCCACGACGGCGCCCGCGCCGGCGTTACGCCGGGCGAGCAGGAGCGTGAAGCGGCCATCGTCATCGGCCGTGCCCACCGACGGGGGGCCCGTTTCGGCGGACCCGAATGGGCTAAACTGCACCGTGACGCGGGCCGCCGGCACGCCGTCGAACGTCACCCTGCCCGACACGGGCGCCACCGGAAACCGCACGGCTGGGCGGCAGCCGGCCGCCGCATGGGCCAAAACGATCCCGCACACGAGCCATCGGCACGACTGTTTCAACATGCTGTGGCGTGTCTCCTTCGCGAGTCGCCGCCCAGAACGCCTCAGAAAGCGACGCTCTGGCCGTCGTTCCGCGACTCCAGGTATTCAAGAACCGAGTCCGCACAGGCGTTGGGCAACGTAGCGTTGGTTTCGTCGGCGTAGATGTACGAGATGTCCTGGCTCAGGAACGTGACAGACCCGTCGCACATCGCGAACATCGCGCCGCCCGGGTGCATGCTCGAATACGACCCAGCCAGGTTCTGGCCCGGAGCGCCGGCGATGTTCAACGCGGCGCCGGGGTTGTAGCGATTGATGCCGCCGATCCCGAGATAGTGTCGCGGCCACGCCCAGCCGCCCCGCCGGGCCGTGCCCAGAAAAAGGTTCGCTCCGCCGTGCGTGCCGTCACTCTGGTTGGGCCCGTTTGACGTCGCGCCGATCTGGTAGTTGTTCGCCCGCTCGCCGAACATGATCGTTTTGGAGGTGCCGTCGGTGACGTCCTTGAAACTGAGCTTGAAGTGCGTGCCGAACACCCCATTGGCGGTCGCGGCGTTGCACGAGCCGGTCACCGGCCAGAAGAAATGGCTCGAATGATTGCCGACGTAGTTCGCCATCGGCATCCGACCGGGTGATGTGTCGCTGTATCCCCCGATCATGCCGTTCGCTGCGAACCAGAGGTTCGGGTTGCGGGTCGGGCCAGGGTCGCTCGGGCAGCGGAAATTCGGATAGCTCGCGCCCGCAAACCCCGCCAAGGCTGCCGCGTTGGCCACCGCGTCTTTGGGGCGGTCGCTTCCGGGATTGATCGCGTCGTAGGTCGTCAGCAGTTCCATCCCCGGCAGGATGAACGTGGACCACGTGTGTCCGAACGTGTTGTCGCCGTAGACGGGGTTCGTCATCAGGCTCCCGGCGAGGCCCGTGTCGCAAATGTCCCCCGGAGCGAGGCTCGAGAGGGCGTCGCCCTGCTTGAGCCGGACACCCGGCGGGAGAAATTTGGCCGTGCTTGCGTAGGTATGGCACGCGAGTGCGATCTGCTTGATGTTGTTGGAGCAGCTCGAACGCCTCCCGCTCTCGCGGGCCGCCTGGACGGCCGGCAGGAGCAGGCCCACGAGGGTGCCGATGATCGCGATGACGACGAGCAGTTCGACGAGCGT
>RFPF01000337.1 GCA_009926295.1 Planctomycetia bacterium | reverse complement strand
CTTCAACCGCTACGGCGGACTCTACCGGCACGTCTCGCTCGTCCACGTGCCCGACGTGTCGCTCGAGCGGGTGCACCTCCTCCCGCGCCGCCAGGACTCGGCCTGGACGGTGGGGGTGCGGGCCCGGCTGCGCAACCCGCTCGGCCACCGCGGCGACCTCAAAATCACCATCGAGGTGCGGGGCCCCGACGGGGCGGTCGTGAATGCCGCGGAGTCGTCGCTCCCCGCGTGGGCGGGCGACCGCATGATCGCGGAGGTGCCGATCGCCGCACCCAGGCTCTGGTCGCCCAGCGATCCGAATCTCTACACGTGCCGTGTGACGATCGTGTCGCCGCAGGGCACGCACGCCATCAGCGACCGGTTCGGACTGCGCACGGTCGAGTGGATCGACCACGGACCCTTCCGGCTCAATGGCGAGCGGCTGCTCCTGCGGGGCACGCACTACCACGAGGACCATGCCGGAGTGGCGGCGGCCGTGCCGGACGACGTCGTCCGGCGCACGCTTCGCGACATCAAGGCGATGGGCGCCAACTTCGTGCGGCTCGGGCACTACCAGCAGGCGCCGCTGGTGCTCGAGTTGTGCGACGAGCTCGGGCTCCTCGTCTGGGAGGAGATCCCGTGGTGCCGCGGCGGCCTCGGCGGCGAGGCCTACCGGGAGCAGTGCCGCGCCATGCTCCGGGCGCTCGTCGACCAGCACTTCAACCACCCTGCCGTGATCCTCTGGGGGCTCGGCAACGAGAACGACTGGCCGGGGGATTTTCCCGCGTTCGACAAGGAGGCGATCCGCTCGTTCATGGCCGAGCTCAACGGCCTCGCCCACGAGCTCGACCCGTCGCGGAAGACGGCCATCCGCCGCTGCGATTTCTGCAAGGACGTGGTCGACGTGTACGCCCCGAGCATCTGGGCCGGTTGGTACTCCGGCCGCTACCGCGAATACCGCAAGGCGGCCGAGAAGGCGATCGCCGACGTGCCGCACTTCTTCCACGCCGAGTGGGGCGGCGATAGCCACGCCGGACGCTTCTCCGAGCATCCCGAGCGGATGCTCGAGCAGGTGGCGGAGGGGCAGGGGACGGCCGAGGTGGGCAAGGCCTACAAGTCGAGCGGCGGCAAGGTGCGGATGTCGAAGGACGGCGACTGGTCGGAGAGCTACATGGTGAACCTCTTCGACTGGCACCTGCACGAGCAGGAGCGGATGGACAACCTCACCGGTGCGGCGGCCTGGATCTTCAAGGACTTCTCCACGCCGCTGCGGCCCGAGAATCCCGTGCCGCGGGTGAACCAGAAGGGCGTGGTGACCCGCGACGGCACGCCGAAGGAGAGCTACTACGTCTTCCAGAGCTACTGGGCCGCGGAGCCGATGCTCCACATCCTCGGCCACGGCTGGCGCACCCGCTGGGGGCGGGCCGACGAGAAGAAGGAGATCCGCGTCTATTCCAATTGCAAAGCCGTCGAGGTCTTCGTCAACGGCGAGTCGGCCGGCACCCGCACCCGCGACGTCGCGCAGTATCCGGCGGCGGGCCTGCGTTGGGAGGTGCCGCTGCGTGCCGGGAAAAACGTGGTCCGCGCCGTCGCCCGGGCCGCCGGCGGAGATCTCACCGACGAGGTCGCGTTCGACTACTTCACCGGCACGTGGGGCCGGCCCGCGAAGCTCGCGCTCGCCGAGATCGACCGCGACGGCTCCACCATGCTGCTCGAGGCCCGCGCGACCGACGCCGCCGGCGTCGAGTGTCTCGATGCGGCGAACGTGGTGCGGTTCGGCCTGGTGGGCGAGGGGCGGCTCGTCGACAACCTGGGCACGCCCGAGGGATCGCGCGTCGTGCAGCTGGCCAACGGCCGGGCCCGGATTCGTGTCGAGCTCTCCGGCCGGAAGGCCGTCGCCGCGGTGACGGCCGACGGCCTGCGGTCGGCCTTCGTGACCGTCGAGGCTGCGCCGAAGCCGAAGGTGGCGGGCGGCGGCGAAAAGCGTGGGACGCTCGACGTGGCCGCAATCGACCGCGGCCGCATCCTCCGCGCCGCCGATGCCGCGCTCACGCTCCCGCCGGTCACGATCACGGCCGACCGCGCGCCCTTGAGCGAGGGCGGGCCGCACGACTTCTACTCCAACGGCGACTACTGGTGGCCCGACCCGACGAAGCCCGACGGACTGCCCTACGTGCGCCGCGACGGCGAGACGAATCCGGGCAACTTCGTCGCCCATCGACAGGCGGTGCAGTCGCTCCGCGACCGCGTGGCGGCGCTGGCGGCCGCCCACCGGGTCACCGGCGAGGCACGCTACGCGGCGAAGGCCGACGAACTCCTGCGGGTGTTCTTCCTCGATCCGGCGACGCGGATGAACCCGCACCTCGCCAACGCGCAGGCGGTGCCGGGCGTGTCACCCGGCCGGGCGGCCGGGATCATCGACGGCCTGCATCTGATCGAGGTGGCGCGGGCCGTGAAGTCGCTCGCGGCGTCCCGTGGCCTCCCCGAGGCCACCGTCGCCGGCGTGCGGGGCTGGTTCGCCGACCTCTGCGCCTGGATGCGGTCGAGCGCCAACGGCCGCGAGGAGGCGGCGGCCAAGAACAACCATGCCGTCGCCTACTTCGTGCAACTGGCGGC
>RFPF01000336.1 GCA_009926295.1 Planctomycetia bacterium | reverse complement strand
CAACTGGCCGTAGCGGCGGCGGACCGACCGGCGGAACTCGTGCCGGTCGAGGGCCTCGTCGCACGGCGTCTCGACCACGGTGTGCGACGGCCGCATCACGATCGGGCACAGCGGCGAGGCATGCCAGTCGTCGAGCCCGCGGTAGTACATCGGCACCGCGAAGAAGCCCGCCGTGCCGAACGTCTCGTGCCGCGGGCCGAGCTCCTCGATGTGGCGGCGGAAAGACTCGCAGCGCTCGTCGATGCAGAAGATCCACTGGCAGTCCGGTGGCGCGACGGCGGGGGGGTGGGCGGCCGACTCGTGGTCGCGGAGCGCGTCGAGGATCTCGACACGATGCCGCCGCTCGTAGGCGAGGTGAAAGAGCCGGCGGCGGGTCGTCGCGTCGAAAGCCGCGATCGCGTGCTCGAGCCGCAGCAGCTCGTTCTCGTCGAGCCCGCGGATCTCGCCGCCGGTAAGGCCCACGAGCTGCACGGCCTGGTACAGTCGGAAGGCACGGCACACGCTGCCCGGGCCGCGGCGGGGAGGATGGCGGTCGCGGAGTTCCGACCACAGCGCCGCCAGGTTCGCCCTGCCCGCGGCCCAGGGACTCTCGCGGGCGGCCCACTCCGTGGCCACGCGATCGCAGACGAGCCGCAGGGCGAGGAAGTCGATGAGCTTTGCCGGCACCGCCGTCACCGGCGCGCGGTCGGGCCGCTCCTCGAACTGGCGGATCATGCCCGCCCAGCCGCGCAGGGCCAGGAGCGACTGCGTGACGAATTCCTCGCGGTGATCCCCGGGCACGCCCAGCCGGTCGAGTTCCCGCGCCGCGCACTCGGCCCCGGAAAGGCCGCGGGACTCGCGCAGGGCCGCAGGAAGGCGTTCGCTCCACGCCGCCCGCGGGCCGAGCCGGCCCGCATACAACTCCGCGACGGCGGGCCACAGGCCGCGCTCCCGCCCCGGCAGCTGCCAGTCCGCCACTCCCTGGTCGAGAAAGGCGGCGCAGAGCCTGATCAGCAGCGGGTGCACGAGGGCGTCGGTGTCGAGCCCGGGATCGACCGCGATGAGGAGGTCGCGATGGCGCACCGGCACGCCGCCGCGCACCACCGCCGAGCCGGTCAGCGCCACGGCCTCCACGCACGCCTGCCAGAGTTCACTCGCCGCGCGGTGCTCGTCACCGTCGGCCGCGTCGAGCAGCCGCCGCCGCGACTTCGCCGGCAGGCCGGGCCTCAGGGTCTCGACGACGTCGCTCTCCGTGAGCGTCCAGCGGACGGAGAAATCCGACTCCTCCCGCACGGGATGGAGGAGGAGGGCCCGGTGGAGATCCCGCAGGCTGACGCGGCCGCCGGCGACGGTGGCGTTGGCGGGACATCCGGAATCGGCGGCGAGCACCGCGTCGATGTCGGACTCCCGAATGCGGCCCGAAGCGAGTTCTTCACGGTAGCGGCTCTCCGCGAGAAACGGCTCTGTGCCCAGGAGCCGCGCCGCGTGCACCACCGCCTCCTCGAAGGGCTCCTCCTCGAAGGCATGGAGCGTGTTGTGGTGGATGAAGACGTCGATCGGGCCCTGGGCAGGCAGGAAGTGGGCCGCGTGCTCGACGGCGCGATGGATCTGCTCGAGACGGGTGGCTGGATCCATCGGACGGGATGCGGGAAGCGGGCGGGGAAACCGACGCCAGCCACGAGTATCGCACGCCCAGCGGTGCCCGCGCACACCAATCCGCGGGGGGGCGCGGCCTTACGATCCCGTCAGTCACTCCCCGGGTGTCCTGCCGATTTCACCCGCATGTTGCACGGTGCAGAGCCCGCCATGCGCGACGGGCCTTGCCTCGCCCACGCCCGACGGCGAAGGGTTCCGCATGCCGGGATGGCCGCGAGGGCGATCCGCTCGCGCGAACGTCTCAGTGACCGTAGGCTCGGAAGACGAGTTGCCCGGTTCTGCCTCTCTGTGGCGGAACCGCGGCGCCGCGTAGGCCGGTGCGTGTGAACGCCCCGCGTTCATGCGCGATCGCCCCTCTGTGCGTGGCGCCGATCCAGGCATGTCGACGCCCTCCCGGGTGCAGCGGACGCCGTCGGATTCCCCGTGTCTCCAGCGGAGTTTTCCCATGGTCACGTCCCTTTCCCAGTGTGCGGTGTTCACGTTCCTGAAGCGGGCCGGCGTTGCCGCCCTCGCGATGCTCATCGCGGCGCCGTCGTTCGGCGACATCATCTACACAGGCACGAGCGTCGTGGCCAGCGGCACGGCGGCCAACGGACTGGGGGCCCGGGCGACGTTCACCGTGTCGCCGACCGATTCCAACGTGCTCCAGCTCCTGCTCGAGAACATTTCTGCGGGGCCGACCATGGCTCCGTCGGAACTGCTGACGAGCGTGTATTTCAACGTGCTCAGCGGCACGACGACCGGCACGCCGGCGCCGCTCTCCTACGCGAGCGCCACGGGATACGTGTATCTCGCGCTCAAGAGCCTGGCCGACAAGCCAGCGAAGTACGTGCCCCCGATCACGTCGGGATCGGCCGTGTCGTATCCCGCCACGCCCGAGCTCTCGAACCTGCAGGCGTTCAATGCCAACGACAACACGTGGCAGTTCCGAAGCGGCATGTCCCTCGTGGCATCCGAGCC
>RFPF01000335.1 GCA_009926295.1 Planctomycetia bacterium | reverse complement strand
CCGCTCGAGCAGGCGGTCGAGCGTCTCGATGGCCGCATCGGCCTCGAGGAGCCAGTGCTGGCAGGCGGCGCGGTGGAACAGCAGCGCGGCCGGGTCGACGACCGTCGTCGGATCGAGGTCGGCCAGGAGCGACAGGCCTTCGTCGAACCTGTCGTGCCGCACGCGCTCCCGCCCGAGCCAGAGCCGCACGGCATCGCGCTGGAACGGCTCCACCGCGGTATCATCGAGCCACGTGCGATCCGCATCGCTGTCGTGGAGGAGCGTCGCACAGCGCGGATCGACCGCCGCGGTCGCCGCCATGACGCGGTCGAGCAGGTCGGGGACGGTGTCGGCCGCGACCCATGCCTGTCGAGCCGCCTCCCGGTCCGCCGTGGGCGCGGGAACCCGAGCGAGCCAGTCGGTGAGCCGAGCCTCCACCTCGGGGCCCGTCGGGATGCGCCACGTGGGCGGCCGTTCGAGGTCCTGCTCGCGATCGCCGGGCACGAGCTCCGCCACCGCGGGCACGGCCAGCAGCGCCGCGATCGCGGCCCACGCGGTCACCGCGCTCCGGGCCCGATCACGCGACGTGCGCGGCACGGTGACGGTCGGCATTGGCGACGCTGCTCCCTGGACACGTCAATCATACCCGCCCCCGGCGGTTCCGGCACGGTTCGGGGGCGGCGGCCCGACCCGGCGGTCATTCCGCACGACCGGAAACGATGTCGTGAGCGGCGCGCTCGATCGTGTGCTGCCGCTCGGCCAGTCGCTCGATCGCCCGCACGAGCTCCGGCTCATCGGCCCGCTCGACGCCGTCGGTCAGCAGTTGGGCGAACCGCTTCGTGCGGGTGTTCACGCGCAACTGCAGCGAGCGGATCATCTTCAGTTCGGACAGCTTGTCGACGAGCGGCTGCTCGCCCGGCTCCGCGGGACGGCCTCCGGAGCCCTGCTTCCCCTGCGGTGGCGACTGCTGGTCGCGCTGCGCCTTCTCGAGCGCCGCCAGCATCTCCTCGAGGTTGGCGACGATGTCCTGGAGCAGTCCGCGCGTGGTGTCGCCCGCGTCGCCACGTCCGAGCCGTGCGGCGGCCTGCGTCGCGTCGTCGCGCACCTGCTCGAGCGCCTCCGGAATCGCCACGGCGGAGCCGTCGTCGCGCACGAGCACGAGGGCCTTGGCCGCGTCGGCGCCGATGGCCGACTCCTCGCGGCCGAGCCGCGCCGCCTCCAGTTGCCGCTCACGATCCGTGTCGGGCCGCGAGCCCGGCGAGTCCGGCGCGAGTTTCTCCGCTCCCGCGAGGACGGCCCGCTGCGCCCGCAACATGCCACGCAGGCGGGCCTCGAGCTGCACGAGGAGCTTCTCTACCTCCTCTTCGCGGAGCTGACGGAGAATCTCCTCGAGTTCCGCCCGGGCAGTCTCCAGTTCCTCCACGGCCCTCTCCTGCTCGGCGCGGGCCTCGCGTCGCTGCGCCTCGTCGAGCCGCTCCCGTGCTCGTTGCATCCGCCGGCGGGCGGCTTCGAGCCGTTGCTGGGTCCGCGTCGCACGCGACGCCTCGTCGTCCCCCGCCACCGGCTTCTCGCCGGCCTCGTCCGCCGCCGGCTGCCCGGACTCCGGGCCTTCCGCCCCACCGGCATCGCCACCTTGCGAGGGCTCGCCGTCCTGCGGAGCCTGGGGCGTTTCGCCCTGTCGCTCCGTGTTCCGTGGCTCGGTGGACCGTTGCGGGGAGCCCTGCTGCTCGGAGCCTGGTCCCTCCGGCGGCTGCCCCTGGCTGCCGGACCGCCCGTCCATCCGCCGCGCGAAGCCCCCGATGTCGCGGGCGAGCGCCTCGGTTTCCTCCGCCAGCTTCTCCTGTCGGGCGGCGACCTTCGCGGTGTCGCTGCCGGCCTCCGTGGAGCCTTCGATGTCGCGCTGCTTGGCGATCGCCTTGGCGACTCGCGACAGGAACTTCTTCACCTCCTCCTTGGCCGTCGCCCGGAGGCGATCCGTGTCGCCCGCTTCGAGCAGCCCGAGCAGCACCTGGAGCTTTTCGATCGCGGTCGCCTGGCTCGTGCCGGCCTTGAGGAGCTGACCCTGCTCGAGCAGCTTTACGATCACGTCGAGTCGCTCTCCCACCTCCTGATCGCGGGCCTGTTCGAACACGCTCCGCAGAAGCGCGGCGCGGCGTGGATCGCTCGTCGCGAGGAGGTCGGCGAGGCGGAGGAACGTCCGCTCGAGTTCCCGGAACTGCGCCGCGAGTTCCTGCTCCCGCGATGCGAGCGGGGGCGATGCCGTCGCGGGGGGCGTGTCGGCGGCGGCCGCGGCGACCATCCAGCAGCCGGCGACGATCAGGCCGCGAATGCCGGCGAGGATCGGCGGCCGTGCGGTCTCGGCGATGGTCTTCAGCACGGCGCGGGCCTCACGGTTGCTCGAGCGCCTCGCGCGCCCGTTGTTTCTGGCGGCGGAGCGTCTCCGCCCGGATCTCCTCCTGGGTCCGGATGATGCCCCGCAGAACATCGACCACCTCGTTGAACGACTCCAACTCCATCATCCTATCGAGAACGGCCCGCATCCGGGCGAGGACGACGTCGGCCAGCTTCACGAGCTCCGCCCCTCCGACCTTCCGCCGACAGGCGGCGGCCAGTTCCGGCAGGTCGGCGCCGGCGATCCGCTCCAGCGGCTCCGCGATCTGCGACACCAGCCGCGCCTCGAGCTCGGTCGACA
>RFPF01000334.1 GCA_009926295.1 Planctomycetia bacterium | reverse complement strand
CCACCCTGCGGCCGGGGACCGAGATGGCCGACCCAACCGGCTCAACCCCGCCTTGCATCCGTCAGGATCGCCCATGCACTCGTGTCCCTCGCCTCTCCCTCTGGGAGAGGCCGGCCGCAGGCCGGGTGAGGGTGCCTCGCGGAACGCGTGCGGCATGCCTTGATGCGAGTCGCGATAAGCCGCGAGGCACCCTCACCCCGACCCTCTCCCAGAGGGAACCACCGAACACCAAACGCACACCAACGATGAACCTAAATTCCCGTTCGCGATCGTTGGACTTTCGAGGCCGACGAGGCATAGCATTCGAACCGAAGGGGCACGCGGAACACGTCCATGTCCACGCGGCAACGACGCCGCCGCGGCACGCGCCGCGCACCGCGGCTCCTGAAATGGTTCGAGCTCTGCGAGCGCAGGCTCGCGATGTCCTCGACGCCGCTGCTCGCATCGTCGGACGACCTGGCGGGCTCCGACGGCTCGCTCCCCCGGTTCGACATCGGTTCGCCCGCGGTCGTCGATCTCTGGGTCGATCCCGCCGCGGGGAGCGACGCGTCCGCCGGCCTCTCGAGGACGCAACCGCTCCGCACGCTCTCCGAGGCCTGGCGGCGGGTGCCGTCGCGGGATGCGGGTGGGCCGGCTGGTGTTCCCCGGTGGGCACGGTCGTGGCGTTCAGGAGCCGGCTGCCGCGATCGGCGAGGCGGCCCAGGTCCCCGGTGACCGCGAAGCCCCCGAGCAGGAGCGAGCAGGCGGTCACTTTGGAGGCGAGCGACGACATCGCCTCAACTATGCCCCAGATTTTCGCCCGTGCCGGATCAGGCCCTCCAGAACATCGAGGACCTGCTGGTCGTGGCCGTCGGGCTTCACGGCCTTGAAGATTTTGACGACGGTGCCGGCCGCATCGATCACGAACGTGCTGCGGGCGATCCCCATCGACTTTTTTCCGTACATGTTTTTCTCCCGCCAGGCCCCGTACTTCTCGGCCACGACGTGCTTCTCGTCGGCGAGGAGCGTGAACGGGAGCCTGTATTTCGCCCGAAATTTCTCGTGGCTTTTCGGTGAGTCAGGGCTCACACCGAGCACCACGGCCTTGTGTTTCGTGAGCTTCGCCCTGGCGTCGCGGAAGCCGCAGGCCTCGCGCGTGCAGCCGGGGGTGTCGTCCTTGGGGTAGAAATAAAGCACCACGGGCGTGCCCCGCAGGCTCGACAGCTTGAGCTTCGTGCCGTCGTGGGTGGGCAGCGTGAAGTCGGGCGCCTGCGAACCTTCCTCGATCCAGTCGGCCATCGGAGATGCTCCTCGATGAAGTTCGGAGGCGACGCGGGCTCGGTGGGTTCCGGCTCGGGGGCGGCAAAAGTCTCGTCGCGTGGGCCGCGGCGGCCCAATGCTCCTCGAGCGTTCGCCGACCCCCTTCGCCTCCCCTTCCGGGGCAAGCGTCGACTCCGATAGTGAAACGACGTTGAAAGCCACCCCATGTCTAGTCATCCAGCCGCCATTCGGGTAGCCCTGCTCACGCCGCCGGGGCGTGGGGCGCTGGCCGTCGTGGGCGTGGCTGGGCGCGGTGCGCTGGCGGCGGTGTCGCGGCTGTTCTCGCCGCGCGGCAGGGGATCGCTCGATCAAAGGCCTGATGGCGCGGTCGTCTTCGGCCGCTGGGGCGATCGTGAGCGGGGGGAGGAGATCGTCGTGGTGCGGCACTCGGCCGAACGTTTCGAGGTGCACTGCCACGGCGGCGCGGCGGCGAGCGAGGCCGTGATCGCGAGCCTCGAGGCGGACGGTGCCGTGCGGCAACCGTGGCCCGAGTGGCTGAAGGCAGCGGGAGAATCGACCACTCAGGTGGAGGCCCGCGAGGCGCTCGCCCGGGCCGGCGGGCCGAAGGCGGCGCGGATCCTGTGCCGGCAACTGGCCGGAACGCTCGATGCGGAGATCGCTCGGATCACGCGGCTCGACGCGGCGGGAGATGTGACTCTGGCGGCCGCGGCTCGGGACCACCTCCGGAGGGCGGCCCGAGTGGGTCTGCGGCTCACGCGGCCATGGAGGGTGGTCGTGGCCGGGGACGTGAACGTGGGGAAGAGCAGCCTCGTGAATGCGCTCGCCGGCCATGCCCGGAGCATCGTGTCGGCGGAGCCGGGCACCACCCGCGACGTCCTGGAGACGCGGATCGTGCTCGACGGCTGGGAGGTGGATCTCGTCGACACGGCCGGCCTGCGCGACGATCCCGCGGGGCCGACGGAGGCGGCCGGCATCCAGCGGGCGAGATCGGTCGTGGCCGGCGCGGATCTTGTGTTGCAGGTCGTTTCCACGACCATCCCGGTCTCCAAAGCGGGTTCCACGTCAGACAGGCGAGACGCATGTCCTGCGATGTTGGTCCTCACGAAGTGCGATCTCGCTCCGCCTGGGTCAGAAGCACCGCCCGCCGCCATCCGGACCTCCACCGTGACGGGCCTCGGCATGGACGAACTCGCCGCCGCAATCATCCGCCGGCTTGTGCCGGAAGAACGCGACGACCCCGCGCTCCTCGGCGGCCCGGTGCCGTTCACGGCTCGGCATGTGGAGATGCTGGGATAGGACAGGCTTTAGCCTGTCAAGAAGAAGCGACAGGCTGAAGCCTGTCCTACGGCGTCAATACCGAGGTACGGTCGGATCGACGTCGGTGCTCCAGGCGTCGATCCCGCCCTGCATGCT
>RFPF01000333.1 GCA_009926295.1 Planctomycetia bacterium | reverse complement strand
GCACCTCGACGTCATCGGCCGGGCAAGCCGCATCTTCGAATCATTGATCGTGGGTGTCGGCATCAACCCCGACAAGCAGCCGATGTTCTCGCTCGAGGAGCGCGTCTCGCTCGTGCGGGCGTCGGTGGCCCGCCTCGCCAACGTGCGGGTGGAGCTTTTCAGCGGTCTCTCCGTCGCGTTCGTGAAGGCCCAGGGAGCGCACGTGCTGCTTCGCGGCGTGCGGTCGCTCACCGACATCGAGTCCGAATTCACGATGACGCTCGCGAACCGCAAGCTCGACGCTTCGGTGGAGACGGTATTCCTCATGGCCGACGCCCAGTACTCCCATATCTCGTCGTCGCTGCTCAAGCAGATCACACCACTGGCCGACGACGCCGCCCTCCTGCAGTTCGTGCCCGCCCCGGTCGTTCAGGCCCTGCGGTCGAAGCTCTCCTGAGCGGGCCGACGCACTGGCGCACGCGGGGCTCAAGCAGTTCCTGCGGGACGGGCCCGGGCCCGGTGGGCCGGGTCTCCACCGGCAGCGGGAGGTTTCCCGGGGAATTTCGCCCCGATGCCGAGACTTTCCTGACAGCTAGTTCACGCTGGCCCGCGAACCCTCGCCGCCCTCGAAGTGCTGACGAAGGTAGCGGGCCCGCTCGATGTTGCGGTCGTTGGTGTCGAGCTCCACTCCGCGCAGCTTCTGGAGGTGGGCCGGCTGGGTGCGGACGAGGAGGGAGTTGATGTCGGCGATCTTCACGTCACCGATGAGGCCGAGCAGCACTCCCATGCGCACCCGCGACAGGAGCTGCATGGTCTCTTCCGCGCTGATCGTCTGCGCGGTCCGCAGGATGCCGTATGCGCGACTCACCTGGTCGTGCACGTTCTGCTGCGTCTCGCGCACGAGGAACTCGCGGGCCCGCCGCTCGTAGTCGATGAGCACGGGCACCACGTCGCCCACCTGCTCGACGAGTTCCTCCTCGGTCCGGCCGAGCGTGGTCTGGTTCGAGATCTGGTAAAAGTCGCCCATGGCCTGGGAGCCCTCGCCGTAGAGGCCGCGCACGGCGAGCGAGATCTTGTGCAGGCTGCGAAAAACCTTGTCGATCTGCCGCGTGATCACGAGGGCCGGGAGGTGCAGCATCACGCTCACCCGGATGCCGGTGCCGACGTTCGTCGGACAGGCGGTGAGGTAGCCGAAGCGGGGGTGGAAGGCGTAGGGTACGACCCTGCCGATCTGGTCGTCCACCGCCCTGATCTGGTCCCAGGCCCCCTTCAGCTCGAGCCCGCTGCGCATGCACTGGATCCGCAGATGGTCCTCCTCATTGATCATCAGGCTGACCTGCTCCATGGTGTCGATGGCGACGCCGCGGGCACCCTGGGCCTCGGCATGCTCCCGGCTGATCAGTTGCCGCTCGACGAGGAACTGGCGATCGACCTCCTCGAGGTGACCGACGTCGATGTATTCCAGCCCCCGGCCGACGGGAACACCCGCAATGCGTTCGCGCAGGAACCGCTCGACATCCCCGCGATCCTGTTCGGAAGCCCGGCTCACGAACGGATAATGGGCCACGTTCCGCGCGAGTCGCACGCGGCTGCTCATCACGATGTCCGACTCGGGGCCGGTGCCGCGGAGCCACTCGCCTATCGACTGGGTCAGTGATTCGAGCTTCATGCGCCCCCCCTGACGCCGCCGAGCCAGCGATCCTCGATGCCACGGATCGCGTCTCGCTGGTCCTTCGCCTTCTCGTAATCCTCGCGCGAGATCGATTCTTTCATCTCGTTGCGCAGGCCGATCACGGCGGTGAGCTGCTCCGTGCCCTCCGGGCACCCGTCGGATCGCGGCTCCGGCCTGCGGCCGGTGTGCTCGGTGGCGCCGTGGATGTTGGCGATGAGGGGCTCCAATTCCTTTTCGAACTGCGCGTAGTCGTGCGGGCAGCCGAGCCGACCCTGGTTGCGGAACTCGAAGAACGTGATCCCGCACATCGCGCAGGCCCGCTGGTCGAGGAGCGCGAGATCGTCGGCGGTCTGCCCGACGCCGAGCGGCCCCGCCAACGGTCCACCGGCCGGCTTGTCTTCTTCCTCGTCGACGGCCTCCTCCGCCGCGATCTCAGACTGGTTGAGGTAGCTGCGGGCGTGGTCCTCACAGAGGTGCAGTTCCCGCACGGCCCCGGCCTCCAGCTCCGTGATGTGGAACACGGCCTGCTTGTCGCAATGCTGGCACTTCATGACGGACCTGCGGTGACGGGCATGATCGACGCGGCGGGGCCGGACACAGCCTGGATTCCGCCGTCACCGCCAATCATAGCAGCCCGCGTCGCAGCGGGTGCGCCGGCAGGTTGCCGCAAGGCACCCCCGGGCCGGTCATTGTTGCCCCACGCCGGGACGGCTAGTCTCTGTCCACCGGTCGAATCGACGGCCGGCGCAACCCTGCATGCCGCCGACCGATGACGCACCTTCCCGACGCCGAGCGATTCGCGCAACTGGCCGGCTCGGGGCGGCTCGTGCCGGTCTATCGGCGGCTGTTCGCCGATGGGCTCACGCCGCTGTCCGCCTTCGCGCGGATCGACGCCGGCGACTGCAGCTGCCTGTTCGAGAGCGTGGTCGGCGGGGAAAAGGTCGGGCGCTACAGCTTCCTCGGCGCCGATCCCTTCATGCGGATGGAGGCCCGGGGCACGACCGTGCGGATCACGCGCGGGGC
>RFPF01000332.1 GCA_009926295.1 Planctomycetia bacterium | reverse complement strand
CGCGCCGGCTCGTGACTGCCCAGCCCCTCTCTCCGGACGTTCGCCTCGGCCCTCCCGGCCTCGGCTCTCTGCATGTCCGCTTGGCTTCGCCATCCTGGCTGCGCTCGCTCCCATAGCCCGGCGAGAGGGCATGGGCAGTCCCGAGCCTCCTCTATTGTCAGTTGAGGAGGCTTCGGGCTCCCCATGTCCCGGGAGCCGGCGTATTTGACCAGCGCAGGCATGGATGCCGGAGCGCAGGCAAATCCGAGTGAGCCGAAGCCTGGAGGGCGGAGGCGAACGTCCGGCGACGGGATATGGGGAGCCAGAAGCCGGGGCAGCTGAGTTGACTGGCAAGCGGGACGCTTGCCCCACGTTATGGCCGGTACCACTCGCCGCGGAGCCAGTCGGCGAGCAGGGCGATCTGCTGCGGGGTGAGCATCGGCACGGAGCCCTCGTCGGCCGTGCCGAAGCTCGGCATCCGGTCGTTCGTGTCGCCGTAGAACCGCTCGTGCGTCGGGTCGGTGATGATTCCCACGAGCCATTCGCGCGAGCCCCAGCCGGTGAGGTCGGGGGCCGAGCCGAGATCGGTGCCGTTGTCGCCGAGCTTGTGACAGCCACCGCAGCGTTCGCCGTCGGCGACGAGGGCGCGGCCCTTCTCGATCAGGGACGGCTCGGTGCCCGGGGCCGCGAGGCCCGCCTGCGCGGACATCGCGGCGATCACGGCCTCGATGTCGTCGGGCTTCCAGGTATCGGCGTCGGTGAGGTCGTCGCGCACGAAGTTCACCATGTCGCCGTCCTTGTGGGCTGTGTTGCCGAAGTAGGCCGGCCCCGCCACCTGCTCCGGGTCGAGGAGGCCGCGCATCCACGAGGTCCGGCCGAACTCGAAGAGGTTGGCCGCCGATGCCTTCGCGAGGATCACATCGGCCTCGGGCGACTGCGGATCGACGTGGGCGTGGCAGCTCGCGCAGTGCTGGGCGAAAAGCCTCGGGCCCTGGCTCTCGGGATCGGCCCGCAACAGTTCGAGCATGCCGGCGGGCGGGATCCGCTCGGGGCGGCCGGCGAGCTCGATCGCCCGGGCCGCGTCGACCTTCGCCTGCTTCACGGCCGCGAGGAACGACTCCGAGTGGCGGATCTTGTCGAGCTTCTCCCACTGCTTCTCGATAGCCGCGATCTTCGCCGCGTCGTTGCCGAGGGCCGCAGCGAGCTTCGCCTCGTCGCCACCGGTCTCGTCGTAGAGCTTTTGTGCCTCGGCCAGCGGAGCCTTGTCGACCCACAGGGCGTAGTAGTCTTCGTTGAGCGCCATCGCCGTGAGCAGCCCCGCGCCGGCGATGATGCCGAGCGTGAAGGCGACGTTGAAGCGATGCCCGAGCTTCCAGTTGCCGAGGATCGGCATCAGGAACATGACGCCCATGATCAGGCCCGGCATCACGATCGCCCCGAGAAACTCGCCGGTCGCGCCCCAGCCTTCGAAGACCTTGAGGAACTGGAAGAGGAACAGGAAGTACCATTCCGGACGGGCGGCGGCGTAGGGCAGCGAGGGGTCGGCCGGCGCCCCGAGCTCCGCGCCGAGGTGCCCCGCGTGCACCGGCTCGCCCGCGAGCATCGCCCTGAGCGCCGGCATCAGGATCACGCCGAGCACCACGGCCATCACGGCCAGCATCGCCACGGCGTCCTTGAGTACCTGGTCGGGCCAGAACATCGCGTCGGGCTTCGTGATCGGCTGCTTCGCGTGCAGCCCGTGCTTGCGGAACAGCGCCAGGTGGACGACGAGCATCAGGATCAGGGCCCCGGGCAGGAACCCGGCGTGGATCGCGAAGAATCGGGTCAGCGTGTGGTGGCCGTACTCGGTTCCACCGATCACGAGCTGCTGGAGCGACGGGCCCACGACGGGCACGATCCCTGCGAGGTTCGTGGCCACGATCGTGGCCCAGTAGCCCTTCTGGTCCCACGGCAGGAGGTAGCCCGTGAGCGCCATGCCGAGCACGAGCATCATGAGGACGAGCCCGAGCCAGAAATTCACCTCCCGCGGCGCCTTGTAGGCCCCGTCGATCACGACCTGGAGGAGATGGAGCGCGAGCAGCACGACCATGGCCTGGGCCATGAAGTGGTGGATGCCGCGGAGGAGCCAGCCGCCCGTCATCTCGTGCTGGATGTAGTAGACGCTCTCCCACGCGGTCTGGGCGCTCGCCGAGTAGCTCGCCCAGAGGAACAGGCCGGTGATCAACTGCGTCATGAACGCGAAGACGAGAGTGCTGCCCCACACGTAGCGCCAGCGAGCCCCGCCGGGCACGCGTTCGTAGAGCGCCTCGTGCATCAGCGCCCGGTAGCCGGTGCGGTCGTCGAAGAAGTCGGCCAGCCGGCCGAGAGGGCCCTTGCGGGGCACGGTGGAGCGCGTGTCGGTGAACTTCATGGTGTGCGTCTCACGACCGGCCTACTGCACGACCTTCTCGGCCACGCCGGCCCGGAACTTCTCCCACTTCACCTCCACCTCGCCGTTCCCGGCGACGCGGCATTCGAGGGCGTCCATCGGCCGGGGGCTCGGACTCGGCGCCACGATCCCGCCGTCGAGCGTGAACGTGCTGTTGTGGCAGGGGCAGCGGAAGCATCTGCCGCTCGGCTCCATCTCCACGAAGCAGCCGGCGTGCGGGCACGTCGCCGACAGGGCCTCCACCGTCGCCGCCCCCTTCGCGCGCCGCAGGTAGACGGCACCCACCGGCTCGGCGGTGAAACCGGTCCAAGCGTCGGCCCGCTCGGAGATCACCGCGAACGGCCGCGGCACGCCGTCGTCCGGG
>RFPF01000331.1 GCA_009926295.1 Planctomycetia bacterium | reverse complement strand
CGCCTCGACCGTGGCGGCGTGCGCCTCGGCGAGTCGCTCCTCCAGCGATGGGGCTCCGGCCGTCGCGAACCATCCGGTGAACTCGTCCGCGTGCGGCACGCGACGGCGGGCATCGAGCCACGCCGCCTCGGCCGCCTGGCTCGCCTGGCGGGCTTCGTCGATGAGCGGCCGGCGATCGACGAGTGCCAGAAACTCCTTTTCGCCCGCGGCGGCCCAGCGGGCGATGATCTCCTGGACGCGTTTTTCCGCCAGCTTCACCCGGCGCAGGGCGGCGCGGTGGTGTTCCCGGGCCCTGAGCAGCTTCCGCTGCAGGCGGCCGCGGGCCGCGCGGGCCGCCGCCTCGCGATCGAGCCGCTCGCGCAACTGGTCGAGGTTTTCGAGCGGCTCCCCCTCGGGCAGCATGTCGCACTCGACCATCACCGTCTCGATCCGATGCCCGATCGCCGCCAGCTCCTCGCGGCGCAGACGCGCCTCGTCGGACGCCCGTCGCCGTTCGTCGTCGAGGCTGACGAGCGCGTGGCGATGGCGGGCGATCATGCGCACGTCTGCCGTCGTGAGAGACGGCGGAAGGCCGCGCTGCTCCAGCGATCTCTTCCAGCGGCTCCGGGCCGCGGAGCGGCGTTCGATCGCCTGCGTCAGCGCCTGCTCGGCGACCGTCAGCTGGTCCGCGAGCACGTGAAGCGAACCCTCGCGGGCCGCGAGCTGCTCGAGCCGGTCGACTTCCGCCTGCGCGAGGGCGGCGCGGCGTTCGAGCGCCCCGACCGTTTCCCCCGGAACCCGCTCCGAGTCCGGGCCGGCGGCGATCCGCTTGTCGAGCGCGGCGCACTGCGAGAGCAGCTCAGTCCGCTGCCCATGCACCATGGCCCGCTGCTGGCGGGCCGCATCGAACCGCGCCGATGCCGACCGGTCGAGCGACCACGTCGCAACCGACGCGAGCCCCGTTCCAGCCAGCCCGAGCATGGCCAGGGCGTAGCCGAGGGAACCGGTCACGGCGGCCGGCAGCAGCAGCCCCGAGAGGAGCAGTCCTGCGCCGAGCACGAAGACGGCCCCGAGCGCGATGAGCCAGCCCACCGGCAGCAATTGTCCGTCGCGACTGGCGGCGACCTCGCGGTCGATCCGGGCGAGCGCCGCGTCGAGTTCGGCGACCTGGACGCCTGCCGCGATGCGGTTGCGGTAGAGTGCGACGCGACCACCGGCCTCTTCGATGGCCGCAGCGATCGGCAGTCCCATGCCGGCCGCGTCGATCGAGCCGCGGGTCGAGTCGAGGCTGCCGCGCGTCTCGACCACCCGCCGCCGGGCTGCCTTCACGTCGGCGATCGCGGCTCGGTATTCGCGCCCGCGGGCCTTGAGCGGCCCGAGGGAGTGGGTGAGCCCGGTCGGCAGGGGCGATTCGGCGAGCGTTTCCTGCGCCTGGGCCGCGGCCCGTTCCGGCGCGACGAGCCGCATCAGCCCGGTGGCTCCCAGCGCCTCGCCGAAGCGGCGGGCGGCCTGCCGCGCGGCCGACTCGGCCCGCGACACCTCCGCGTGGCTGATCGTCGCAGACGGCGACGATCGCCGCCCGCTTCTTCCGCACGAGCGGATCGGAGGGCAGGGCGGCGAGTTCCCGGGCGACCCGGCCGCGGACCCGCTTCCTGCGCCGCGCCAGGCGGGCGAGGTGGTCGCGATGCTTCGACGCCAACTCCCAGGCGTCGAAGTCGGCGTGGATGGCCGGCTTCGCCTCGAGGTCGGCCAGCGCGTCGGCGGCGCGGCGGCGTTCGGCGTGCAACGGCGCGAGAGGGAGCAAGGCGCGCACCTTCGCCTCCAGTGCCCGGGCGTCCGCGGCGCGGGCCTCGCAAGCGGCGAGGTCGGCGTCGATGCGCGCGAGTTCGAGCGCCGCCGCCCCGGCGTCGATGGCGGGGGCGTTCATCGCCGCGAGGCGGGCGAGCGCGGCGCTGCGGCGCTGTCGGAGCGATTCGATCGGGGAAATCTCCGGATCGGCCGAGTCGAGCCGCTCCACGGCGGAACGCAGGTTGGCGAGCACGAGCGCGACCTTCGAGCGGTCGAGGCCGCTGGCGAGCTCATAGAGCCGGCTGCCACAGCCGTCGGCGTCGAGCGTCCGGAGTTCGTGCAATTCGTCGAGGCCGAAGGCCATCACGGCCGTGAAGGTTCGCTCGTCGATCTCGCCGATGAAGTCGCGGAGGAAGAGGGGCGGTCCCGCGGCCTCCTCGGCATCGACGACCGCGATGCGGTCGGCGACCGGAAGCTCGTCCTCGGCCTCGTAGCTCGCCGCGGTGAGCCGGTCGATGTGCGGGCCGTCGTGGCGCCGTTCGATCGCGATCCGGCGGGCGTCGAGCCCGGCCCGGGCGACGAGCCGGCCGCCGCAGGGACGGTTCGGATCGAGCACGCCGCGGCGGAACAGGCCGCCGAACCCGAAGAACACGCCACGCACGAACTCCAGGAGCGACGTCTTGCCGGTCTCGTTCGTGCCGTGAAGCACCTCCACGCCGCTGTCGAGGCCGTGGATCGCGACGTCGGCGAGGGCGCCGAAGCGGTCGATTTCGATGCGTTCGATGATCATGTCGACTCCAGCAGTTCGAGCGCCAGCCATCCCGCCTCGCGCGGCACGGTCGAGGACGCCTTCGATTCCATGTCGAGCACCCGTTCTGCGACCCCCGCCGCGAACGATGCGGCGCCCCCCGCACGGGCGGCCGAGGCGTTGCGCACGAGGGCGTCGGGCGATTCGGCGCGGTCGGGCTCGATCTCGTGGCACCACGCTCGGAAGCTTCGGGGGTCGTAGAGTTCGCGCACCCGGGCCATGGTTTCGGCGG
>RFPF01000034.1 GCA_009926295.1 Planctomycetia bacterium | reverse complement strand
GTCGGGCAGCTGCCCGACGCGGCATGGCGAGGAGCCGCTCGATCAGCGGCAGCGTGAATGCGGCGGTTTTTCCGGTCCCCGTCTGGGCACACCCGAAGAGGTCGCGGCCCGCGAGGACGTGGGGGATGGCCTTGGCCTGGATGGGCGTGGGCGTGGTGTAGCCCTCGTCGGCCAGTGCCTTCAACGTGGAGGAGGACAGGCCGAGGTCGGCGAAGGTGGTCGTGGAGACAGAAGCGGGCATGGAGTTCAAGACAGTTCTTTCCTGGTGTGGACAAACGGCGAAACGCACACGGAACCTGAGCGGCGGAGCCACGGTGGCCAAGCGATCCCAGCGATGGATCACGGCCTGCCGAAACGCCGCCCTGCCCGGGACGTGGTCGGGTGTGACCGGGAGTCCGCCGGGAGGCGACCGCTGCGAGAAGATGCGATCGCGGCAGTGCTGAAACGCGGATCTTGGGCCGCCCCACTGCCATCATCGTTTTCCGAACGCTCGAAGAATACCACGCGGACCGCCCTCGAGCAATGTCGCCCCGTGGGATCCCCGGCCCCGCCTCCGGCGAGGGCCGGCGAATGCTCGCGACGGTTTATTTGCCCCTCGGCGGGCCGACTCTCGTTTATCCAACCAGTGCAGTCGCCCCATTCCCCGGAGAAACCAACGTGGCCGTGTCATCCAAATTCGCAGTCGTTCGTCATGCAGCCTTCCTCCTGTTGGCAGGCGTCGCGTTCGTCGTCGCGCCGGAGCGAGCCTTCAGCGGTGATCGCGAGCGTTCGGACGCTCGCCGAGAAACGCGGGATCTCGTGAAGGCGGTCAATGCCCTCGCGCCGGCCGACATCCCGCTCGAGGCGGCGCAGGCCACGACCTGCGCGATCGAGCGGCTGCCAGGATCGCTCGCCGCGCTGCTGCCGCTTGTGCCCCATGAACATCGCCAGGTGATCCAGGAATGCGCCCGGGGACGAGTGCGGCTGAAGCGGGGGCTCATGGGCTTCGACCTCGTCGGCGCGATCGAGGATCCAGCAAACAGTCCGCAGGCGATCGCCAGGATCCGCGCGTTTTTCGACGATCGGGCCGTCGATGTGGCGTGCGGCAGCGCGTGCTCCGACGAGCCCTACCCGATCAGCTTCGACTGGATCGTCGTGCTCGACTCCCGGTCCGGCACGCTCTACAGCTTCGTGCTCAACTGCCGCGACTGACCACGGCCGCACGAGAGCCTCCAGGCACCGACCGCGATGGCAACCACGGCGGCCACCGCGGCCAGAGCCCGCAGCCCGCCGGCGGCGACCGTCGCGATTTTGAAGCGACGCTGCACCGTCAATTCCTGCGGTGAAGGAGGCCGGTACACCCGATTTCGCGACATCATGTCGACCCACGCCGAGTGGATCTGGCCGTCATTCATGGAATCAAAAGCCGCCCGATAGGGCTCCACCGGGACCGGCGCGGGCGGGGAACCGACGATCAGCGACCCGACGAACGACACCAGGGAGATGGCCGCGAACACCATCGCCAGTGCCGCCGCGTGCGTTCGCGGGGCAGATGCCGGCTCGGCTGACGGCTCGGCTGGCATCCGCACGAGATGCCGCAACGTGGGCACCTGGATCGTCCGGCCGCAGGCCGGGCACACCGCGGAATTGCCGGCCTGCGCCGGCCTCACCAGTGCCGCTGAACCACACTCGCAGCCAACCTTGTACACCGGCATGGAACGCCACCCGAACGCAAACCTGTCCTGTTTCTCGCGGGCGGCATCTTACACCCGAGGCCACCGGGCCATTCTGCCAAAACGGCACGCCCGGCCGGAGCCCTCACGATGACGCGCAGTCCCGCCAACCCGCAATTCCACCGCAAACGGCGTGGCGACCGGAACTTTGGCACGCGGGTTGCTTCCCTGCAGGGCGTGCCGTTCAATGGCTGCCAAACCCGTTTCGGCTGGGACCGCCCGGCCCGATTCGACCGACCGCATTCATCCTGATTCCGAAGGAGCTCACCGTGGCCAAACAGATGGTGTTCGACGACGAGGCCCGTCAGCCGCTGCTCGCCGGCGTGTCAAAACTCGCCCGTGCCGTGAAGAGCACTCTCGGCCCCCGCGGCCGCAATGCCGTGCTCGACAAGGGATGGGGCTCCCCGAAAGTCACGAAAGACGGCGTCACGGTGGCCGAGGACATCGATCTCGAGGATCCCTACGAGAACCTCGGTGCACAGCTCGTCAAGGAAGCGGCCAGCAAGACCAACGACGTCGCAGGTGATGGCACCACCACGGCCACCGTCCTCGCGGAGGCGATCTTTCGCGAGGGCCTGAAGATGATCGCCGCAGGTGCCGACCCGATGGCCCTGTCGCGCGGCATCCACCACGCCGTCGAGGCCGTGTCGAAGGCCATCCTCTCGATGGCGACGCCCATCAACGAGAAGAACAAGACGGAGCTGATGCAGATCGCGACGATAGCGGGCAACAACGACCCGACAATCGGCAACGTGCTGGCCGAGGCGATCCTGAAGGTGGGCAAGGACGGAGTGATCACCGTCGAGGAGGGGAAGCAGGCCGAGACGAGCGTCGAGGTGGTCGAGGGCATGCAGTTCGACCGCGGGTTCCTCTCGCCCCACTTCGTCACCGACGCAGACGCCCAGACCTGCGAGTTCGACAACCCCTACATCCTGCTGTTCGAGGAGAAGATCTCGAGCGCGAAGAACCTCGTGCCGCTCCTGGAGGCGATCAGCAAGGCCGGCAAGCCGCTGGTGGTGATCGCCGAGGACGTCGAGGGGGAGGCCCTCGCCACGCTGGTCGTGAACAAGCTCCGTGGGATCGTGCAGTCGGTGGCCATCAAGGCTCCCGGGTACGGCGACCGCCGCAAGGCGATCATGGGCGACCTCGCCGTGCTCACTGGCGGGCAGGCGATCTTCAAGGACCTCGGCATCTCGCTCGATGCCGTGAAGCTGACCGACCTCGGCCGTGCCAAGAAGGTGATCGTCGAGGCGGAAAACACCACCATCGTGAGCGGCGCAGGCGCGAAGGCCGCGATCGACGGCCGGGCCAGCCAGATCCGGGCGGAGATCGAGGCCACGACGAGCGACTACGATCGCGAGAAACTCCAGGAACGGCTCGCCAAACTCGCCGGCGGCGTGGCGCAGATCAACGTCGGCGCCGCGACCGAAACGGAGATGAAGGAGCGCAAGGCGCTCATCGACGACGCCAAGAGCGCGACCCAGGCTGCCCTCGCCGAGGGGATCGTGCCCGGCGGCGGCGTCGCGCTGCTGCGGAGCGAGAAGTCCATCGACAAGCTCGATCTCGATGGCGACGAAAAGCTCGGGGCTGCGATCGTGAAGCACTCGCTCCGCTATCCCCTCGAGGCGATCGCATCCAACGCCGGGGTCGACGGGCCGGTGGTCGTGAACCGCGTTCGGCAGATGAAGGGCAGGAACGACGGTTACGACGCGGACAAGGAGGAATACTGCGACCTCCTGAGCGCCGGCGTGATCGATCCGGCCAAGGTCGTGCGGACGGCGCTCCAGAACGCGGCGAGCGTGGCGGCCCTGCTCCTCACGACCGAGTCGCTCATCACCGAAATCCCGAAGGCCGAGGAGGAGTCGGGCGGCGACGGCCACGACCACCACGGCATGGGCGGTGGCATGGGCGGAATGGGTGGCATGGGCGGCGGCATGGGCGGCATGGGCATGCCCGGCATGATGTGAACCGGGGCGACGTGAACACTTGCAACTTTTCCTTCCCTTTTGGAGAGAACTGCTGATGGCTGCGAAGAACCTGAAGATTCGTCCGCTCGATGACCGCGTGGTGGTGGAGCCCGTCGAGGCCGAGGAGCGCACGGCCGGTGGCATCGTGCTGCCCGACTCGGCCAAGGAGAAGCCGCAGCGCGGCCACGTGCTCGCGCTCGGACCCGGCAAGCTTCTCGAAAACGGCCAGCGGGCGTCGCTCTCGGTGGCCGTCGGCGACGAGGTCATCTACGGCAAGTACTCGGGCAGCGACATCGAGGTCGACGGCCACGACGTCAAGATCCTGCGCGAGAGCGACATCCTGGCCAAGGTCATGAGCTGACCATCCGTTTTCCAATCCGCCCACCCCCATCCGAGGAGACCGTTCCGTGCCGAAGCAACTGATGTTCGACGACAACGCCCGCGCCAAGCTGCTCAAGGGCGTGGAAAAGCTCGCGGGAGCGGTCGCAGTGACGATGGGGCCGACGGGCCGCAATGTCATCATCGACAAGTCGTTCGGCGGACCCACCGTGACCAAGGACGGGGTCACGGTGAGCAAGGAGGTGGACCTCGAGGACGCCTTCGAGAACATGGGCGCAAAGCTCGTCAACGAGGTGGCCTCGAAGACGTCGGATCTCGCGGGCGACGGCACGACGACGGCCACGGTGCTGGCGCGGGCGATCTTTCGCGAGGGCACGCGGATGGTGGCTGCCGGGAGCAATCCGACGGCCGTGCGACGCGGCATCGAGAAGGGCGTGGCCGCGGCCGTGGGGCGACTGATGGAAATGGCCAAGAAGGTCGACCGCCCGCAGGAGATCGCCCAGGTCGGCGCGATCAGCGCCAACAACGACCGCGGCATCGGCGACCTGCTCGCCGAGGCCCTCCAGAAGGTCGGCAAGGACGGCGTGATCACCGTCGAAGAGGGGAAGACCACGGAGACGACCGTGCGGTTCGTCGACGGGATGCAGTTCGACAAGGGCTACATCTCGCCCTACTTCATCAATCGCACCGCCGAGATGGACTGCCAGCTCGACGATGCCCTGATCCTGATCCACGAGAAGAAGATCTCGAACCTGCGCGACCTGCTTCCCCTGCTCGAGAAGGTGGCGCAGTCCGGCAAGCCGCTGCTGATCATCGCCGAGGACATCGACGGCGATGCCCTGACGGCGCTGGTGGTGAACAAACTCCGCGGCGTGCTCAACATCTGCGCCTCCAAGGCCCCCGGCTTCGGCGATCGCCGCAAGGCGATGCTCGGCGACATCGCGGTGCTCACCGGCGGCACGCTGATCAGCGAGGACCTCGGCCTCAAGCTCGAGAATCTCGATCTCTCCCACCTCGGTAAGGCGAAGAGCGTCACCGTCGACAAGAACGAGACGACCATCGTGCAGGGCGCGGGCAAGCAGCCCGACGTGCAGGCCCGCGTGCAGCAGATCCGCAACCAGATCGACGCGACCGAGAGCGAGTATGACCGCGAGAAGCTCCAGGAGCGGCTCGCCAAGCTCACCGGCGGCGTGGCGATCGTGTCGGTGGGTGCCGGCACCGAGGCCGAGATGAAGCAGAAGAAGGCCCGCGTCGAAGACGCCCTTCACGCCACCCGGGCGGCCGTCGAGGAAGGCATCGTGCCGGGCGGCGGCGTGGCCCTGCTGCGCTGCCGTGAGGCGGTGGAAAAGGCCCGCTCGCAGGCCAAGGGCGACGAGAAGATCGGGGTCGACATCGTGCTCCACGCCCTCGAGGCCCCGATCCGCCAGATCGCGGAGAACGGCGGCATCGACGGGTCCGTCGTGGCCGACGAGGTCGCGGGCAAGGACATCCACGTCGGCTACGACGCCAACAAGGGCGAGTACGTCGACATGCTCAAGGCGGGGATCATCGATCCGGTGAAGGTGGTGCGGGTGGCGCTCACCAACGCCGCGAGCATCTCCGGGCTCCTGCTCACGACCGAGGCTCTCGTCACCAATCTCGACAAGGACGAGGCGAAGAAGCGCCGGGTGGAAGGCAGCGTCCGCTAGCCTTCGGTGCGGGCTCGCCAATCCATGCCCCACACCCCACAGCGCGACTACTACGAGGTCCTGGGCGTCGAGCGCACCGCGTCGAACGCGCAGATAGCGGAGTCGTACCGCAAGCTGGCGATCCGGTTCCACCCGGACAAGAATCCGGGCAACGCGGAGGCGGCCGACCGCTTCAAGGAGGCCGCCCGCGCGTTCGAAGTGCTCTCCGACCAGACGCTGCGGGCTCGCTACGACCGCTACGGCCACGCGGGGCTGCAGGGCGGCCCCGTCCACGACTTCAACGACATCGGCGACATCTTCGAGGCCTTCGGCGACATGTTCGGCGGCGGACTGTTCGGCGGCGGCCGCCGGAGCAACCGCCCCCGGAAGGGCCGCGACGTGTTCGCGAGCGTGTCGATGACCCTCGTGGAGGCGGCCCGCGGGGCGACGAAGTCGGTGGAGTTCACCCGCCACGAGGCGTGCGCCGCGTGTGACGGCAGCGGCGCGAAGAAGGGCACCACGCCCGTACCGTGCGACTACTGCGCCGGACAGGGCCAGGTGATCCAGCAGGCGGGCGTGTTCCGCCTGCAAACCACCTGCCCGGCCTGCCAGGGCGCAGGCAGGGTGATCCGCGAGAAGTGCCGCGAGTGCGGCGGCGAAGGCCTCACCGAGGAGCAGGTCGAACGCCGCGTGACGATCCCCGCCGGCGTGGACAACGACGTGCGGGTCCGGCTCGCCGGAGAAGGCGAACCGGGGGCCAACGGCGGCCCGCCCGGCGACTGCTACTGCATGATCGAGATCGAGGAGCATCCGTTCCTCAAGCGGGACGGCCGCGACCTGCATTGCGAGGTCCCGATCACCTTCAGCCAGGCTGCGCTCGGCGTCACCGCCGAGGTGCCCACTCTCGACGGCCCGAAGCCCCTCGAGATCAAGCGCGGCACGCAGGCGGGCGAGGTGATCCGCGTGCGCGGTCTCGGGATGCCCGAGGTGCGCGGCCGCGGAATCGGCGACCTGCACGTGCACGTGCATGTCGAGGTTCCCAAGACGCTCTCCGCCAGGGCCGAGCAGCTGCTGCGCGAACTCGCCACCGAGGAACACAAGGCGGTCAGCCCGAAGCGTTCGGGCTTCCTGAGCCGGCTGGCCGAGTATTTCCAGCCGGCCGAGGGCGGGGAACCCTGAAGCCGCCCGGTCGTCACGACTTCAACACGCGGAGACCATCGCATGTCCGAACATGAGTCAGAATCCGACGCCAACGCCACGGCGGGATGCTCACCGGAGCAACCACCCACCGAGGCACTGCTGCGGGAGGCGGAGGATCGGGCCCTCCGCGCGCAGGCGGAACTCGAAAACTTCCGCAAGCGATCCCGCCGTGAATACGAGGACGCACTGAAGTATCGCGAGATCGACCTGCTCCGCGATCTGCTTCCCGTGCTCGACAACGTGCTGCGTGCGATCGAGGCTGCGGAGAAGACCGCCGACGTCGAAGGGCTCAAGGCCGGGTTCCGGATGACGGCCCAGCAGATCGAAAAACTGCTCGAATCGCACGGGTGCACGACGATCGACACCGTGGGCAATCCGTTCGATCCCGCAGTGCACGACGCGATACTGCAGCAGGCGGCGCCGAACACCGAGCCCGGCACCGTCGTTGGTGTCGCGAGCCGCGGGTATCGCCTGCACGACCGGGTGGTGCGGCCCGCCCAGGTCATCGTCGCCAGACAGGAGTAGAACCCGATGCCCACATACGACTACGTGTGCGACGCGTGCGGACACGCTTTCGAGCTCTTCCAGTCGATGACCGACGGCGTGAAGAAGACGTGCCCCGAGTGCGGCAAGAGGAAGCTGCGGCGGCTGATCGGCGCCGGTGGGGCGATCGTGTTCAAGGGATCGGGCTTCTACAAGACCGACTACCGCAGCGAGTCCTACAAGAAGGGCGCCGCGGCCGACTCGGGCGGGAAGGCCGAGGGTTCGAAGGGAGGCGGGGAGAAGAAGGGCGAGTCGAAGGGTGGCGGAGAGGGCTGACCGATGCCGCGCTGCCCCGTTTGCGATGCCGCCGTCGACCTCGCCACCACTCCCACCGTGCCGTTCTGCAGCGACCGCTGCCGCCTGATCGACCTCGGCCGCTGGCTCGACGAGTCCTACGCCGTTCCGGAGAAGAAGCGGCCCGTCGACGAGGATGAGGCGGAATCGGACTGACTGTCCTATACTCGTGCCCGCCGTCTCGAGAACCCAACGTCCGGAGAGGACCCCAATGTCGCACGACACGCCACCGCCGCAGGACCAGGGACGGATCGTCCACGAGGTGCTCTGGAGCGAGGCGCTGCCATGGTGGCTCCTGTTCCGCGCCGCCGGCGCCGCGTTCGCCCCCACGGTAGTGCTGCTCGCCCTCCTCGGAGGGCTGGCCACCTGGGCCGGATGGTCGATCGCCGACAGCCTCAGGCTCTCCGGCTCCGATCCGGCGATCGACGCGATCCTCGACGCCCGGGGTGGCGGCGGCCCCGATCTGGCGGGTCCGAGCGGGTCAGGGGTCGCCTCCGCCCTCGCGCCGAGCCGCGACGCCCTGCCGGCCCTGCGGGCGGCGTGGACCTGGCTGCCGAAGCCGGCGGCCGACGTCCTCGAACTCGTGGTCATCCCGTTCCGCCCGACGTCCTCGCTCCGGCAGATGGGCGGCGCCCTCGCCCGCATCGCCTGGTTCGTCCTCGTGTGGTCGATCTTCGGCACCGCCATCACGCGGCACGTCGCCCTCAAGCTGGTCGGCGAGGAGGCCCCGGGGATCCTCGGCGGCGTCCTCTACGGGGCGCGGAAGTGGGTGGCCGGGTTCAACTCGGTGGCGTTCGTGCTGCTCGGCATCGTCGCGCTCTCGGTGCCGGGCGCGTTGCTCGGCCTCCTCATGCGGTCGGAGTGGGGGCTCGCCGTGGCCGGCGCCCTGTGGCCGCTCGTGCTCGCCGGCGCCGTCGTGCTCGCGATCCTCGCGATCGGGCTCGTGGTCGGCTGGCCGCTCATGGTGGCCGCGATCGGCGTGGAGCGAGGCGACAGCTTCCAGGCGATCTCGACGGCGTTCTCCTACGTCTATCAGCGGCCGCTCCATTATGCGTTCTACGCGTTCGTGGCCCTCGTCGTAGCCCTGCCTGCCTGCGCGGCGGCCGGCCTCCTCGCCGACGCTACCAGCACCCTGGCGCTGTGGGCCGCCAGTTTCGGGATGGGACACGAACGGACCATCGCAGTCCTGGACGGGCTGCGCGATGCCCCCGACGGCTCGTGGGGCATCAGGGCACTCGCCTTCTGGACGGGCGGGCTCCGCACCCTGCTCGGATCGTTCGGCTGGGGCTACTTCTGGTCGATCGCGACCGCGGCCTACGTGCTCCTCAGGCACGACGTCGACGGCACGGAACTCGACGAGGTCGTGATCGAGGAGCCGGGCACCTAGGGCCGAGCACGGCGTGATCCTGCGCGGCTATCCCAGCCAGCGGCGCACGAGTCCCGGCAACGATCCCAGCAGTTCACCACGGCTCACCGCGGCATCGGCGCCGGCGGCCACGGCGTCGGCGAGCCTCTCCCTGTGAACGTGCGGGCCGAACGCCACGAGCTTGGCGACATGGCCCGAAGCGCTCGCCTGCCGCTCCACCAGCTTCGCGGCCCGTGCCACCAGCACCGCGGCGTCGCCCGGGAGGGCCTGCAGGTCGACGAGCACGAGGTCGAACGGGCCCTCTCGCGGCGTGTCGTCGACGCTCCTCAGCGTCTCGACCGATGCCGGCAGGGGCCGCGCGAGCGCGGCGATCCGGCTCGTGGCGAGCAGGTCGGGTGACACGAGAAGGATTTTCAGGTCGTGGGGCATGCGCCCTCCCGGCCTCGATCCCCGTACGATGTCGTAAGCCTAGCAGGCGGCCGGTCGGATGCCCAAGGATCAAGCCATGCAGTGCCGTGAGCCCCCGTGGCGGGCGTGGTTCGGCGACGACGCGGTCGAATCGCTGCCGCTCGCCGGTGGCGGCTTCAGCGGCTCGGGGGTGTTCCTCGTCCGCCACCCTCGCCGGCCGGATTGCGTCGCCAAGCAGTTCGGCACAGACGTGCCGCCCGGTCGGGCCGCGTGGGTGCACCGCCTCATGGGCCACCTCCGCGACGCAGGCCTCGCCACGGTGCCGGCGGTGCACGCGGTGCTCGACGGCTCATGGATGCACGCCGACTGCCCCACGCTCGCCACCGATGGATCGGGAACACTCTGGGAGCTCGTCGCCTTCGTTCCCGGAAAGCCTCGTCCGCACCCGACCGACGCCGAGGTGATGCAGGCCGTGGCCGGCCTTGCCAGGCTGCACGCCGTGGCGGCCGAGATGCCCGGCGACGGCCCGCGGGTCAAGGCATCGCCCGGCGTGGCTCGCCGGATCATGCAGGCGCACCAAATCCTCGCCGAACCGTGGCATGCGATCGCCCCACCGTCGACGGCCGCACCGCTTCGCGAGCGCCTCGACCAGGCCGTCGAAATCTTTGAGGCTGCTGCGGGCCGGCAGGCCCTTCGACAGGTTGCCTCCACACGTCCGCTCCTGCCGGTCACCACCCAGCCGGTACTCCGCGACGTGTGGTGCGACCACGTCCTCTACGCCGCCGACGGACGCCTCGCGGGATTCATCGACTACCACGCCGCCGCGCGCGACACGCCCGCGACCGACCTTGCCCGGCTCCTCGGAAGCTGGGACGTGCCGTCGGCCGCCGCCACCCCACCATGGCCCGACCGCTGGCGCACCGCGATCGATGGCTACGCCGCCCTGCATCCGGCGGCCGGGGTAACGGGCTCGTTCGTCGCCTGGCTCCACGCGACCGGCGTGATCTGCGGTCTCGACAACTGGTTTCGCTGGCTGATCACCGAACGCCGTACGTTTGCCGATACAAATCGGGTGCTTGGCAGGGTGGACCGGCTCGTCGCCCAGCTTCCGGATGCCCTGGCGGCGCTCGGAAACGATGCAGCCGTCCGCGATTGACCCCGCGAAAACGCCCCCGGTAGGATTTTTTCATGGAGCGGTCTTTTTCTCGCCTCGCCGGTGTCGCTTTCGCGGTGGCCGCGTGCACGCCGTGGATCGACGTTCCCGCGGCGGACGGGACCGCGTTCGCGCCGCTCGCCGCCGTGCAATCGGCACTGCCCGGGCCGCTTGCCGTCGAGGCGGCCGTGGAGACCGCCCCCGACGGATCGTGGGTGCTGGCGGTCACGGCGGTTCTCGAGGATGGCTGGCATCTGTATGCCCTCGACCAGAAGCCCGGGGGGCCGAAACCGACGCGCATCGTCGTGGCCCCCGACTCCCCGTTCGTTCCGGCCGGGCCCTTCACGCCCGCCGATCCGCCCACCAGCCGGACGGTGAGCGACGTCCCGGGCTGGGAGGGACTCGTCGTCCTCGAGCATTCGGGCCGCGTCACCTGGCGTGCCCCGCTGGCAGCCAACCCGGCGGCGGGAACGCCAGCGGTCCACGGCACCCTGAGCGTGCAGTTGTGCCGCGACAACGCCTGCACGCCGCCGGAGTCGATCCCCTTTGCCGCGTCCGAGGCCCCGGTTCGCCCCCTCACGGGCCTGGTGGTGCCGCCTCCCGCCTCGTTCGCCCCCGATCGCTCGCACGCGCGGATCGAGGCGTCCATCGGGCCATCCCGGCCTGGGCCGGGCGTCGCGCGGACCTGGCCGCTCGTGATCCGGATCGTGCCGGAGGCGGGCTGGCACCTTTATGCCCCCTCCTCCACCGCGGAGTCCGCCGTCGGCCAGGGAAAGCCGACGATCGTGTCGCTGCCGCCTGCGGATTCCGCCCGCGCGACGAAGGTCGCGGCGCTGATGGCTTCGCCCGCCGCCGAGCCGGCCCTCGCCGCGGCCGGAGCGACGGACGGAACGGTCGCGATCGAGATCCTGCTCCAGCCGGGCGCGGCGGGCTCGCCCGCGACGGCGGTCGTCGGCTTCCAAACGTGCAGCGACTCAACCTGCGACCCGCCGGCGGCCGCGCGGCTTTCCATCGCGCTGCCCCGCGACGAGGATCCGCTCAGCGGCGCCGTCGAGTTCACCCCCGCCCGCTATGCCGACGCCGCGGCTGCCCCGGCCGCCATCGACGTCGCGCGCACCGCCCGCACCGCCCGCACGACGCCGAGCGTGGCACGGGCACCGTCTCCGACGCCTGCCGCGCCCCCGCGGGCCGCTCTGTCCTTCTGGACGGCTCTGGCGATGGGGCTCGCCGGCGGCCTGATCCTCAACCTGATGCCGTGCGTGCTGCCCGTGCTCGGGCTCAAGCTGATGTCGTTCGCCCAGCAATCGGGCCAGGCTCGAGCCGAGGTCTTCCGGATGAACCTCTGGTATTGCGTGGGGCTGTACGCCGTGTTTTTCGTGCTCGCCACCGCCAGTGTGGCGGCCAACCTCGGCCTCGGCAGCGAGAATCTCGCGTGGGGTGAGCAGTTCACCTCGACACGGTTCAACGTCGCAATGGCCGGGATCGTGTTCGCCTTCGCCCTTTCCTTCCTCGGCGTCTGGGAACTCCCGATCCCCGGCTTCATCGGCGAGAAGGCGGGCCACGTGCAGTCCCGGGAAGGCCCCGCGGGCGCGTTCCTGAAGGGCGTGCTCAGCACCGTGCTGGCCACGCCGTGCAGCGGGCCATTCCTCGGGCCAGTGTTCGGATTCACGCTGTCGCAGCCCACGCCGGTCACCTACGCCGTGTTCGGGGCGATCGCCACGGGCATGGCCCTGCCCTACCTGCTCGTGGGCGCGTTCCCGGGACTCGTCAAGTTCCTGCCGCGGCCCGGCGCGTGGATGGAGACGCTCAAGGAGGTGCTGGGATTCGTGATGCTCGGCACCGTGGTGTTTTTGTTCACCTTTCTCGATCACGACTTTTTTATCCCCACGTTCGCCCTGCTCGTCGGCATCTGGGCGGCTTGCTGGTGGGTGGGTCGGGCGCAGGATGCCGGCCTGGGCTCGGTGGGCTTCGGCCGCTGGGTGCAGGCCGCCACGATCGCGGCCGTGATCGGCAGCCTGGCATTCGCCTTCCTCGGGCCGGTGAAGTCGATCCTGCCGTGGGAGCCCTTCTCGCGGGCCAGGCTGGCGGAGCTTCAGAAGAGTGGCGCCACCGTGCTCGTCGATTTCTCGGCCGACTGGTGCATGACCTGCAAGCTCAACCTCGCCACCGCGATCGAGACCACGCGGGTGAAAGCGGCGATCGAGACGAACCGCGTCGTCCCGCTCCTCGCCGACTGGACGGAGGAGTCGCCCGAGATCAAATCGATGCTCGAGACGCTCCAGAGCCGTTCGATCCCCGTGCTCGCCGTGTTCCCCGCCGCACAGCCCGATGAACCGCCCCGCGAGCCGATCATCCTCCGAGACCTGATCACCGAATCGCAGGTGCTCGACGCCCTGAAGCAAGCCGGCCCCTCGCGACCCACGATCGCGAACCTCCGCTCCGCGTCGCTGCCGTAACCGTAGGACAGGCTTCAGCCTGTCATGCCTCGCGTCGCCCAATCCGGCTTCGGGCTCCCCGTATCCCGTCGCCGGACGTTCGCCTCCGCCCTCCAGGTCGGACCTGCCTGCGCTGCGCCATCCATGGCTCCGCTGGTCAGCTACGCCGGCTCCCGGGACACGGGGAGCCCGAAGCCTCGTCAACCCCACGGAAGCCCGAAGCGCAAGTGAGGGTATCGCTCTCTCCCTCGCTTGCGCTTCGGGCTTTCGTTCAGGGGAGGCTCGGGGTTGCCCCTGCCGTTGAGCCGGCGTATTTGACCAGCGCAGGCAGGATGCCGAAGCGCAGGCAAATCCGAGCGAGCGGAGCCCAGGATGGGCGCAGTGAGCGTCCGGCGAGACGGTAGGGGCAACCCCGAGCCGGTGACTTACCCGAGCACGACGCGGTCGTCCGCAGGGCCGGCCGCATGGACGTCGCCGATCCGCCAGTTCTCGAAGCCCAGATCGGCGAGCTGCTTCTGGATGCTGTCGGCGAAGTGCGACGAGACGACGAGCACCATGCCGATGCCCATGTTGAACACCCGCTCCATCTCGTCGGCCGCGATGCCGCCGAGCTTCTGCACCCACGGGAACACGCCGGGCACCGTCCACGAGCCGCGGGCGAGCCGGACCTGCGCGTGGTCGGGCACGACGCGGGCGAGGTTTTCCACGAGGCCGCCGCCGGTGATGTGGGCGATGCCGTGCACCACCTGCTTGACGCGGTAGTGCCCCAGCACCGCCTTCACCGGCCGGGCATAGAGCCGCGTCGGTTCGAGGAGCAGGTCGTTCACGGTGCGGCCGCCGAGGGAGGACACCGTGTCGCCCCCCTTGAGCCCGCCCATCTCGAACACCGCCTTCCTCACGAGGCTGTATCCGTTGGAGTGGAAGCCGCTCGAGGCGACGCCTATCGCGACGTCGCCGGGCTGGATCTGCCGGCCGTCCACGAGCCGCTTACGCTCCACGACGCCCACACAGAAGCCTGCGAGGTCGTAGTCGCCACCGTGATACATGTCGGGCAGGATTGCCGTCTCGCCGCCCACCAGTGCGCACGCGCACTCCACGCAGGCGTCGGCGATTCCGCGCACGATCTCCTCGAGGAGGACCGGGTCGTCGTGCGACATCGCCACGTAGTCGAGGAAGAACAGCGGCTCTGCGCCGGTGCACAGCGCGTCGTTGACGCTCATCGCCACGAGGTCGATGCCCACCGTGTGGTGGACGCCGGCGGCGACCGCCACCTTGAGCTTCGTTCCGACGCCGTCGGTGCAGGAAACGAGCAGCGGATCCTCGTAGCCGCGCGTGAACAGCCCCTTGAAGTCGAGCTGGAAGAGCGCGGCGAAACCTCCCTCGGGGCTCACCACGCGCGGGCACTGGGTGCGCCGCATGTGTGCCGGCAGCCGGGCCATCCCTTCCCGGTAGAGGTCGAGGTCGACGCCGGCACTTGAATAGGTCGCTCCGTTCACCACCGTATCTTCCCAGCCCGGCGGGTGCCCGCAAGTGGGGCGAGCGTCCCGCTTGCCACCGCGGGCTCGACGCTCGGCACGCGAGACGCTGGCCCCACAGCCCACGGTCGTCGCTACGACTGCGCCGGGCCGAGCGTGTCCCGGTATTCGAACTTGTACTTCCCGGGATTGGGCACTGGATAGATGCCCTCGGGGCCGGCCACGAGCACCGACGGCCCGCCATCAACGAGTGCGTCGACGCCGGCGGTGAGATCGTCGGGGGAGTTCAGGTACTCGTCGTAGGTGATCGGCCGGCCGGTGTGCGCGGCGTAGCGGCCCATCGCGGTCACCAGGCTCGCCTCGGCCCCCCGGGCCGCCTCGTTGTAGGCGTCGCCGGCGATGATCGCCGACACGAAGTGCTCCCACTCGCGGCGATACGGATTCGGCTCCGGCTGCTCGGCGGCCCAGAGCACCTGCTCCTTGCCGGCCTTCTGGCCCGAGTAGATCGTCGATTTCGCGGGCGAGTGGCCGCTGCCCGAGATCGTGAAGGCGCCCTTCGCCCCCTGGCCGAAGACGCCGAATTTCTTGTCGCACCCCTTCATCACGCGGCTGGAATAGAAGAACTTCGCCCCGTCGGCGAACGTGTATTCGATCGCGTAGTTGTCGAAGTTCTGGTCGTCGATCTTGCCGCGGTAGTGGCGGCCGCCCGTCGCGTCGGCCCGCACCGGCCACGAGCCCTGCATCCACGACACCTCGTCGATGTGGTGCACGCAGTAGTCACTGAAGATGCCGCCGCTGAGCCAGAGGAAGTTGTGGAACCGCTTCACCTGCCAGAGCAGCTCGTCCATGTCACCGCGGCCCGGGGCGAGGTCGAGGTTGTGCACGGGGTCGTGCTCACGGTACCCGTGGAACGAGATCAGGTCTCCGGCCTGCCCCTCCCGGAGCCGCTGGTAGAGCTCGCGGCGCCGGTCGCAGTGGCGGCACATCAGGCCGACGGCAACCTTCACGCCTTTCTCATCGGCCGTGCGGGCCAGTTCGAGCATCCGCCGCGTGCTCGGCCCATCGACGGAAATCGGCTTCTCCATGAAGACGTGCACGCCCTTCTCGATGGCGTAGGCGAACATCGGCGCCCGGAAGGCCGGCGGCGTGGCGAACAGCGCGATGTCACCGGGCCGCAGGCAATCGAGGGCCTGCTTGTAGGCCTCGAAGCCGGTGAAGATTTGGTCGTCGGGAACGTCGGCCCGCTCCTTGAACTGCTCGCTGATCGACCGCTTCACGATCGCGGCGCGGTCTGCGAACACGTCGGCGAGCGCCACCACCCGCGTCTCACCTCCCGGCACGGAAAGGGCATCGACCGCCGCCCCGCCGCCTCGGCCTCCGCACCCCACCACCGCGATCCGAATCTCGTCACTGCCGGCCGCATGGACCCGCGGCACCGCGAGGGCGGCCAACGCCGAGGCGCCGGCGAGCTGGCCGGCTGTGGTGCCGAGAAACCCCCGGCGAGACGTGCGGATCGACGTGGTGGACTCAGGCATGACGGTCTCCGATGTACGCAGCGGTCGGTCGTGAGCATACCGTCGCCGCCCGGCGTTTTCATCGCCAGTTCGGGGAGGAAACCGCCACGGACTGTTATGATTCCGCCATGGTTTCCCGCAAGCCCAGGGCCGTCGCCAAGCGACAGCATGCCGAGCAGTCGCTGCCACCGCTGCAGTTCACGCAGCGGCTCCCCTACGGAGCGGTGCTCCAGGATGCGGGAGGCCGGGGCGTGCAGTTCATCGTCTACAGCCGTTCCGCGACGGCCATGCGGGTGCTGCTCTACGACCGCGTCGACGATCCCGAGCCTGCGGAGGTGATCGCCCTGGACCCGAACAAGGACCGCTGGGGCGACATCTGGAGCATCTTCGTGCCCGGCGTCGGGCCGGGGCAGCTCTACCACTTCCAGGCCGACGGCCCGTTCGATCCCGACCGCGGACAACGGTTCGACGGCTCGGCGCGGCTCATCGATCCCTATTCGCGGGCCCTCGCCGGCCGTTTCCTGCCGGGCGACGACGGCATCATCCGTCCGCCCAAGAGCGTCGTCGTGGATGATTCGTTCGACTGGCAGGGCGACCGCCACCTCCGCCGCGGGCTCGCCGACACGGTCATCTACGAATTGCACGTCAAGGGCTTCACGGCGAGCCCGACCAGCGGCGTCAGGCATCCCGGCACCTACCTCGGCGTGATCGAGAAGATTCCCTACCTCAAGTCGCTCGGCGTGACGGCCGTCGAATTGATGCCGATCCACGAATTCCCCACCGAGTCGTCCTCCGGCTCGAAGCCCTTGCACGCCAACTACTGGGGCTACGACCCGATGGCCTTCTTCGCTCCGCATCGCGGCTACGCGGCGAGCGAGGAGCCCGGAGCCCAGGTGCGCGAGTTCAAGGAGATGGTGCGGGCCCTCCACGCGGCCGGCATCGAGGTGATCCTCGACGTCGTCTTCAACCACACCGCCGAGGGCAATCATCTCGGGCCGACGTTCTCCCTCAAGGGACTCGAGAACCGCGTCTACTACATGCTCGGCGACGGCGGCAGCTACTACCGCAACTACACGGGCTGCGGCAACACGATCAACGGCAACCACCCGATCGTGCGCGAGCTGATCTTCCTCTGCCTGCGCCACTGGGTGCACAACTACCACATCGACGGCTTCCGCTTCGACCTCGCGAGCGTGCTCTCCCGGGACCGCAACGGCGACATCCTCCCCAATCCGCCGATCGTCGAGCTGATCTCGGAGGACCCGATGCTCGCCGACACGAAGATCATCGCGGAGGCGTGGGACGCGGCCGGGGCCTACCAGGTGGGCACGTTCGCGAGCCTGCGCTGGGCCGAGTGGAACGGCCGCTATCGCGACGACGTGCGCCGCTACTGGCGCGGCGACTTCGCCCAGACAGGCCACCTCGCTACGCGGCTGGCGGGCTCCAGCGACCTCTACGGCGACGACGGCCGCCAGCCGTTCCACAGCATCAATTTCGTCACCTCCCACGACGGCTACACGCTCAACGACCTCGTCAGCTACCGGGAGAAGCACAACGAAGCCAACGGCGAGGGGAACCGCGACGGTGACAACAACAGCTTTTCGGACAACTACGGCGTCGAGGGGCCGACGAGGCGGGCCGACGTCGAGGCGGTGCGGGCCCGCCAGGTGCGCAACATGCTCGCCACGCTGCTTCTCAGCCAGGGCGTGCCGATGATCCTCATGGGCGACGAATGCCGCCGGACGCAGCGGGGCAACAACAACGCCTACTGCCAGGACAACGACGTCTCGTGGTTCGACTGGCGTCTGGTCGACGAGCACGCCGATCTCG
>RFPF01000330.1 GCA_009926295.1 Planctomycetia bacterium | reverse complement strand
GACGTAGGGCATGAGATCGACGCCGTCCAGGGCGGCCGCCGCTCTCGCGCCCCTCCCGGACGCCGCGACTCCGGCCACCGCCACCGCAGTGGCCGCCACGTCCAGGTTCATCACCGGAGCCTCGAACACCTGCCCCGCCGGAATCGTCCCCGGCCAGGCCGCGAGGAACGGGGTGCGGATGCCGCCGTCGGTGAGCATCCCTTTTTCTCCGACGAGCGGGCGATTCAGCGAACCGTTCCACTCGGGCCGCCTCACCGGTGCGCCGTTGTCGCCGATGAAAAATATCAGCGTGTTCTTGTCGATTCCCGCATCGCGAAGCGCCCCGCGAAGCCGCCCGATGCCGTCGTCCATCGCCGCGATCATCGCCAGGGCCTGCCGACGTTCCAGCGGCGCATCCGCGGGAGTCTCGGAAAACCACGGCTCCGGCGATTCCAGCGGCACATGCGGGGCATAGAACGCGAGGTAGAGGAAAAACGGATCCCGCCGATGCCGCTTGATGAACGAGATCGCCGCATCCGCCTGCCAGACGCAGCGGAAGCGGCTGTCCGTGAGCAATTGCGGCGCGCGGGGCAGTTTCGAGCCCTCCAGATCGTGCGAGGCCGCGAAGGTGTTCATCGCGCCACAGAAGTATTCATCGAAGCCCTGGGTCCACGGCTGCGAGACGGGGCCCCGGCCGCCTTCCGGCGACGCGGATTTTGCCTTGCCGCCCTTCGGGCCCGGGAGCGTTTCGAGGTGCCACTTCCCGACATGACACGAGACGTATCCGGCGGGCTTCAGCCATTCGGCGATCGTGAGTTCCTCCAGCGGCAGCGGCCCCTTGCCATTGTCCTCGACGCCGAACCGCTGCTGATACCGCCCGGTCAACACGGCCGCCCGCGAAGGCACGCACTGCGGAGCGCTCACGTAGCCGCGGCTGAACCGCACGCCATCCCGCGCCAAAGCGTCGAGATTCGGCGTGCGGATCTCCTCGTTCACACCCTGCGCGCCGAGGTCGGCGTAGCCGTGATCGTCGCTGTAGATGAGGATGATGTTGGGCTTGTCGGCCGCGAGCGACGTTTCCGCGACCGCGAACGCCAAGACGAAAAACGTGCGAAGCAGCGGATGCATGGAGCGCTCTCTGGGCTGGGCGTGCCGCCTACTGCGCCTTCACGGAGGTCAGGGCGGCCCCGATGACAAACGGCATCGCGGCTGCACCGATCGCGGCCAGCACCAACTGGATCGTCTTCCGCGGGGTCCAGACGATCGGCCGGCGCGACACAATGATGTCCAACCAGAGGAAGAGCGTGAACGCCAGGAAACAGAGCACCGGGATCATGACAAACCTCCTGTGGCAGGACCTGACCGTCAGCGGAGCGGAACTTCCTTGCGGGTCGCCAGAAAATCCCGGATCGCCTCGGTGAATCGGCTGTCGGGCAGCGGAAAGGTGGCGGTGTCTTCTTTCGGCTTTCCCGCCGGATGCCACCAGCCGGGAAAGACGAAGCGGCAGCCGCTCTTGGCGTACCGTTCGAGATCCCGCCTCGCGGCGTCATAGAGCCGCTGGGAGTCGGGCGCCGCCCCCGGCTGGGGATGCCACTCGAAGATGCCCCAATGCGGCGCGTACTGCGTCATGATCGCGGGGTCGATCGGGCCGAACCGCGTGATGCCGACCGTGCGGCACGCCGGCAGGTAGCCCGTCCAGGCGTTCATGCCGAGTGTCCGGGCCTGCACCAGCGCCTTGGGGCTCTCACCGAGGGCCTCCGTCGGCACCTGATGCGCATAGATCCGATCGGCGGGCAGGCCTTCCTCGATCAGGAAGCCGACGAAGTCGTTGACGTAGTGCTGGTTGACGACCTGGCCGAAGCCGAACGACGGAACCCGCGGATTTCCGGGCGGATAGCGGCCGCCCTGATCCTGATTCACCCAGGTCCACGCCCGCCAGAATCGCGACCGCGGATCGAACGCCGGAATCTGGAAGCCCCCATCGACGAATGTCGGCCCCTCTTCCGCGAGCGCGTCGAACGTCGGGTCGGTGATCGCGGATGGACAGTTTTCGAGGTCGTAGTGCCGCAGCTTCCACGACGTGAATGTCGTGCCGAAATACCGATTGAAACTCGGCCCGGTGTCGTTGGCGTTCGTCGGATCGGGGTCGTCGTAGAAGGGGCTGCGCGACACGCCCGCGATCTTGAGCCACGGGCCGGTGATCGCCTTCGGCGCACCCTCGCCGGCATACACGCCGCCGTCGGCGTCGTACCGGCCCCGGTGCAGGAGCCAGTCGCGGAACTCGGTGGTCGTATACGGGCCTGCATCGCAGTAGTACAGCGTGCCATCCGCCGCCTGCCCGCCTCCCACGGCCTGTCCGGCTCCGAGCCCCTGCTCGATCAGCGGGTTGATGACCGCGATGATCCCCGGATATTCCTTCATCACGGCGAGGATTTCCCGGGCCTGACGGCGGCCCTCTTCCTCGACGGCCGTGCGCACGGGGTCGCAATACCGCGACGGGCAAAGGCTCGCGAGGTTCTCGTGCCAGTCGAGCGGCTTGTCGGGCCGCGGGAGATCCTGCCAGTTCTTGCCGTCGCTGCGCCACTGGTAGTTTCTGAGGTCGCCGAGGAACTTCCGCGCGAACGCGGCGTTGCCGTGCGTCTGCATGCCGACCACCAGGCCGAGCACGAGCCCATGCTCCCGTGCGATCCGGCAGTCGCGCCGCAGCACCTCGGGCTTTCCGGCCGGATAGATGAAGCTGAAGCCCACGCGATGGTATCGGTTGCCGCGGCCGCACTGTTCGACGAGCCGCTTCATCTCGGTGTGGATCGCCTCCTCGGGCGTGTCCGCCCGGGCCATCGCA
>RFPF01000329.1 GCA_009926295.1 Planctomycetia bacterium | reverse complement strand
CGGTAAACGGTTGCCCGCTCGCAAGCGACTGGTATTCGCGGTTCGCCGGGTCGCTGAACACGCCCGGGCAGGTCATTCCGATCCGAAACGGGCTCGTGGACACGCGGATCGCGTTCTCCTCGTCCGGCATCGCGAGCGTGGCGTGGTGCCCCAGTGGCGTCGGGCCGGCGAAGCCCTCGATCACGTGCCGCGAATAGACGACCGGCTCCCCCGGCACGAGAAACAGTTCCTTCGTGATCGTGCCGGGGCGGACCTTCGTGTCGAGCACGAGGGAGAGCCGCTCGGTGCCGTCGGCATCGCGCGACCGCGAGCCCAGCCTCCACTCGGCCGTGGCCGCCTCGCCGTGGGGGACGTGCCGCTCATCGCCGCGCGGTGCCGCATTCCCCCCGAACGGCAGGCAGAAAAAATCGCCCCGCAGCGGCACGAGCACGGCGGCCGGAAGGTTTTCCAGGCCCTCCTCCTGCCACGGCGAAACGTGGTAGGGGCGGATCGGCTTGGCCGCGGCGCGGTCGAACGAGACCGGCGCCATGTGGCCGCCCCGCTTCGTCACCGCGAGTTCGACGTCTTTCGTGGCGAGGATCCACGAGGGCTGCCCGTGGACCGTGCGTTCCTCGGGGGCGGCGGCGAGCGCGCTCGCGGGCGACAGTGCCATGACACACATTCCTTGGGCCAAGATTTTCAGCAACCATGCACCCGGCAGAAGATAGGTCTGAGCGCACCTCATGCAAAGGCCTCCTCGAGCGCCGCTCGCATCACACGGGCATCGGCCTCGACGCCCGACCAGTATTTGATTCCGAGGATGCCCTGGCCGACGAGCATGCCGAGGCCGTCGAGCGTGGTGCAGCCGGCCGCCTCGGCGGCGGCGAGCAACTGCGTGCGCGGGGGATTGGGGATTACGTCGGCTACGACGAGCCCGGGCCGCAGCGACGCGGTGGCGACAGGCACGCGGGCCGTCGCATCGCCGAGGCCGATGCTCGTGCAGTTGACGAGCACGTCCACGTCGCCGGGAACGACGACATCCCCCGACCACCCCGCCACCGACACCTCGATCGGCTTGGCCGCCCGCACGATCCGGGCGAACTCTTCGGCGCGGTCGGCCGAGCGGTTCACGATCGAGAGCCGGGCCACGCCGGCGAGCACGAGCTCGACGGCGATCGCCCGGGCCGCCCCGCCGGCGCCGAGGAGCATCACATGCTTCCCACGTGGGTCGCACACCGGCACGAGCGACGACAGAAAGCCCTTGCCGTCGGTATTTTCACCGATGAGCCTGCCGTCGCGGTTCACGACGCAGTTCACGGCATTGATCAGCCGCGCGCTCTCGCCGAGGCCGTCGAGGTGCTCGATCACGGCCACCTTGTGGGGCATCGAGAGATTGAAGCCCATCCAGCCCATCGCCCGGGCCCCGGCCACGGCGGCGGCGAGGCCCGCGGGGGGCACCTCGGCGTTGACGTAGCGCCAACTCAGGCCGTGGTGCCGGTAGGCGGCCTCCACCATCGCCACGGTGGGGTTGTCGTCGCAGGGGGTGGAAAAAGAGCCGGTAAGTTCCGATTGGAAGCTGCTCGACATGGATTTTCTCAGGTCAGGATCTCGTGCATCACGTGGCCGTGCACGTCGGTGAGCCGCACGTCGCGGCCGCCGTGGCGAAACGTCAGGTCCTCGTGGTCGATGCCCAGGCAGTGGAGGACGGTGGCCCAGAGGTCGTAGAGCGTCGCGGCCTTTTCCACGGCGCGGTAGCCGAGCTCGTCGGTGGCGCCGTGCACCGTGCCCCCCTTCACCCCGCCGCCGGCCATCCAGATGCTGAAGCCCAGCGGATTGTGGTCGCGGCCGTCGCTCCCTTGGGAAAAAGGCGTGCGACCAAACTCGCCCGCCCAGATCACGAGCGTGTCGTCGAGCAGGCCCCGCTCGCCGAGGTCGGAGAGGAGCGCGGCGATGGGGCGGTCCACCTGGCGGGCCATCTTCTCGTGGCCTTCCTTGAGCTTGCCGTGGTTGTCCCACGGGTTGGGGCCGTTGCCGCCGCCGATCTTGTAGCCCAGGCAGGAGAGTTCGATGAACCGCACGCCTCGCTCCGCCATCCGGCGGGCGAGCAGGCATTGCCGGGCGTAGGCCGCCTGCTGCGGCTCGGCGGCGTCGAGGCCGTACCGCGCGAGCGTGTGCTGCGACTCACCGGAGAGGTCGGTGAGCGACGGCACGGCCGCCTGCATCCGAAACGCGGTCTCGCGGGTGCGGATCGCCGCCTCCATGGCTTCCGTCGCGGCGGCCTCGGCGCCAAAGCGGCGGTTCATGCCGGCCAGCCAGTCGAGCCGGGCCCGTTGGCCGGCGACGGCTTCCCACGGGCGAATGTCGCCGAGCGGCGGGTCGGCGTCGCACCGCACCATCGAGCCCTGCGTGTCGCTCGGCAGGAAGCCGTTGCCGAAGCATGCCACGCCGCCGTGGGGCGGGATGGAATCGCCGCTCTGCAACACGACGTAGCCGGGCAGCTCGTCGCACTCGCGGCCGAGGCCGTAGGTGGCCCACGCTCCAGCGCTCGGATAGCCGAGGAACGGGAAGCCGGTGTGCATGAACAGATTGCCCTGGGCATGCTCGCTGAATTTCGACGTCATCGACCGCACCACTGCGAGCTTGTCGGCGTGCTTGGCCATCTCGGGAAACAGTTCGCTGATCTCGGTGCCGCACTCGCCGCGCGGGCGAAACTCCCATTGGGCGGGCATGATCGTGCCGTTGTTGTTGAACTGCGTCCGCTCGATCGGCACGGGCATCGGCTGGCCCGCGCGGGCGGCGAGCGCGGGCTTGGGGTCGAACGAGTCGACGTGCGACACGCCGCCA
>RFPF01000328.1 GCA_009926295.1 Planctomycetia bacterium | reverse complement strand
CCCGCCTCCCGGGCCGCCTGCAATTCCTTCCACACGCTCGTGCCGCCCGCCGCCGCGGCCGCGCGAACCTGGGAGAGGGTCTGCGCCGACAGCCCGCGGGGCGGGACGTTGGCGATGCGGACGAGGGCGAGATCGTCGTCGGGCTCGATGAGCAGCCGGAGGTAGGCCATCACGTCCTTCACCTCGCGGCGGTCGAAGAACGAGCGGCTGCCGATGAGCTCGTAGGGAACCCCCTTGCGCCGCAGTTCCTGCTCGAACACTCGGGTCTGTTCGCCGGTGCGGACGAGGATCACGGCCTCGCTCGGGGCGACCTCGCCGGCGCGGAGCCTCGCCTCCACGTCGGCGACGACGCGACGCGACTCGTCGACCTCGTCCTGCGCCTGGACGATCGCCGGGGGTACGCCCGCGGGCGCCTTCGAGACGAGCTCCTTGCCGTGCCGACGCGTGTTGCAGGAGATGAGCTGGTTGGCCGCCCGGATGATCTCGGGCGTCGAGCGGTAGTTCTCCACCAGACGCACCGTCACCGCGCCCTGCCAGCGTCGGGGAAAGTCGAGGATGTGGGAGATCTGGGCCCCACGCCACGCATAGATCGACTGGTCGTCGTCGCCCACCACGCAGATGCTGCGGTGGTCGCGGGCCAGCCCCGCGAGGATCCGCTCCTGGATCGCGCTGGTGTCCTGGTATTCGTCGACGAGCAGGTGGTCGAAGCGGCCCGCCTCGGCCCGGCGGACCTCGTCGTGCCGCTGGAACAGCTCGTCGACCACGAGCAGCAGGTCGTCGAAGTCGACCGCGCCGGCGGCGCGGAGCGCGTCCTGATAGCGGCGGTAGCCGGCGGCGGCCAGCGTCCACGATTCGGGCGCGTCGCCGGGGATCGTCTCGAAGGCCGAGTCGGGCCGCACCGCTGCGCTCTTCCAGCGGCTGACGTGATCGACGAGCTGGCCGGGCCGGAGGACCGTGTCGGGAACCTTCAGTTCCTTGAGCGCCTTGCGGGCGATCCCCTCCTGTTCGCCGCGGTCGACGATCGTGAACCGCTCCGGATAGCCGAGCTTCGGCGCGTGACGGCGGAGCACGCGGACGCACAGGGAGTGGATCGTGGAGATCTCGGGGTGGCCATCGTCGCCACCGCCGCAGAGCTTGCGCGCCCGGGCGAGCATTTCGCGAGCCGCCTTGTTGGTGAACGTCACCGCCAGGATCCGCTCCGGGCGGGTGCCGTCCCGCACCAGCCGTGCGATGCGGGCGATCACGACGCGGGTCTTGCCGGTGCCCGCTCCCGCGAGCACCAGCAGCGGTCCGACCGGAGCGTTCACCGCCTCCGCTTGCGCCTGGTTGAGCTTCATCGCCGGAATGTACCAGAAGCCTGCGCGGCGATCGCGGAGCGAAGACGAGGGGTGATCGCCTTGACGCCGCAGGCCGCGCCGTTTCTATTGGCTCTCGTCGGGTGAGAAAAGCGACGCGAGGATGCCACGATGCGTGAAGGACAGAGGAGCGTTCCGATCGAGGAGCTCGACGAGATCGGGGGCAACGCCCTCGCGGAAAACCTGTTCGCCATCGGAGAACGGCTGCGGCCGCACGCCAATGCGATCCTCCTCGCGGCCGCGGGTGGCGTTCTCGCGGCGGCAGCCTGGGTGCTCGTCTCCGCACAGTCGACGGCCACCACCGCGCAGGCGTGGGATGCATTCCTCGCGGGCCTGTCGAGCGGGCAGCCGCAGGCGTTCGACGAGGTCGCGCGCCGGTATCCGGGCACGCCGGCGGCCGATTGGTCGCGGCTGGTGCTGGCCGACATGGCGTTGATCGAAGGCAGCGAGCAACTGTTCGTGAACCGTGACAACGCGGTGCCGCGGCTGCGGGCCGCCGCCGAACTCTATGCGACGGTGCTCGCGAACAAGCCTCGCGAGATGCTCGCGGAGCGGGCCACGTTCGGGCTGGCGAAGGCCCGCGAGAGCCTCGGGCAGCTGGAGGAGGCGCGGCGGGGATATGCAGCCGTGGCGGACGAATTCACCGCGGGAGCGCTCGCGGGTCTGGCCCGCCGGCACTCCGAGGAACTTGGGCGCGAGCAGACGCGGCAGTGGTACGACTGGTTCGCCGCGCAGAAGATCGCCCCGCCCGAGGCGAAGCCGGCAGCCGAGGCGAAGCCGGCGGAGCCATCCGCGAAGCCGCAGGAGTAGCCTCTGGACGCCCTGAGCCCCCGCGGCTTTTCGGCTGGTGACGAGGTGTCGTTCGTGGTGCAGCCCGAGGCGACTGGGCTGCGGCTCGACGTCTTTCTGTCGCGGATGATCCCCGCTCAGAGCCGTTCGTTCCTCGCCCGGGCCATCGAGAAGGGGGCCGTGCGCGTGGACGGAGTCGCGGCCCGTGCGGCGGCGAGGCTCAAGGCGGGCTCGCTCGTGTGCCTCGAGATGCCGGAACCGCCGCGGGACGGCCCGGCCGCGGAAGAGATACCGCTGGATTTCCTCCACGTCGACGCGTCCATGGCCGCCGTGAACAAGCCGGCGGGGATGGTGGTCCATCCGGCCAAGGGCAACTGGAAGGGCACGCTCGCCGGAGCGCTCAAGTGGCACCTCGAGCGCCGCGGCGACGACGCCTCCGTGCCCACCGGTCTCTCGACGTTCGGCGGACCGACGCGGCCTGGAATCGTCCATCGGCTCGACCGCGACACCAGCGGCGTGATCGTCGTGGCCCGGACCGAGGAGGCCCACCAGCGACTCGCCAAGCAGTTCGAGCGGCGCACCGTCGAAAAGACATACCTGGCGGTGACGCAGGGAAGGCCGAACCTCGACAGCGACGAGATCTCGGTACCGATCGGAATCCATCCTTACCAGCGCGAGAAGATGGCGGTGCGCCGCGACCAC
>RFPF01000327.1 GCA_009926295.1 Planctomycetia bacterium | reverse complement strand
CAGCGGGGGGCGGGCGGCGTTTGCGGCGGCGAGGCCGCCCACGAGGCGTTCGCAGATCGCTTCGAGATACGGGCGGCTCGCCGGGTCGTCGAAGTTGGCCGCGGTCTGACCCGAGTCGCCGTGCTCGCGGATCGGGATCTGGATCGGCACCTCGCCGAGGAACGGGATGTCGAGTTCCTTGGCCGTGCGCTTCGCGCCGCCGGTGCCGAAGATGTCGTAGCGCTTGTTCGTATCGGGGCAGACGAAGAAGCTCATGTTCTCCACCATTCCCAGGATCGGGATGTTCACCTTGCGGAACATCGCGATCGCCTTCGTGGCGTCGAGGAGGGCCACGTCCTGCGGCGTGCAGACGACGACGGCACCCGTGAGCGGCAGCACCTGCGAGAGCGTGAGCGCGATGTCGCCCGTGCCCGGCGGCATGTCGATCACGAGGTAGTCGAGCGGGCCCCAGAGCGTGTCGCGGAGCATCTGGGAGATGGCGCCGTGGAGCATCGGCCCACGCCATACGACGGCCTCGCCCGGCGGAACGAGAAATCCCATCGACATCACGGGCATCGAGTGCGGCCCGCAGGCGGCCGGCATCGGCACGATCTTGCCCTGCTCGATCTGCGGCCGGCCGGAGAGGCCGAGCAGGTGCGGGACGCTCGGGCCGTAGACATCGGCGTCGAGCAGGCCCACGCGGCTGCCGGCCCGCCCCAGGCCGATCGCGATGCTCACCGCGATGGTGCTCTTGCCCACGCCCCCCTTGCCGCTTCCCACCGCGATCACGCTCTTGGCCTCGAGGCCGATCTGGCCGAGTTTTCCCGGCGGGCGGTGGTGCTCGACGATCGTGACCTCGACCGTCGGCACGTGCGGGAAGCGGGTGCGCAGCCGCTCCTCGATCCGGCCGCGGACCTGCTTCCAGAGGACTGCCGAATGCGTCGTGAGGCCGATGGTGACGCGGATGTGATGGGCTGTCGCATCCACGGCGACGAGCTGTCCCATCTCCGCAAGCGGACGGCCGCTCTCCGGGTCCGGGAAGTCGGCAAGCGTCGCGGCGACGGTAGCCTGATCAGGCTGCATGCTCATCGGTGGTCGGCCGCCGTGGGGGAAGCGACGACCGACTGCGATGGCACGGCGCCGGCCGCGGCGACGATGGGCGTCCGTGAGACCGCGTCACCGGCGGCCGCCGCCGAGCGGAACAGACCGCGAGGCTGGAGGGTCACGACCCCGACGAAGAGCAGGCAGACGAGCATCGCCACACCGGCCGCCAGGCCACCGTCGGCCTGCACACCCCGCTTCGTCGAGCGGAAGTACATCGCCGAGATGATCCGCAGGTAGTAGGCGGCCGCGATCGCCGCGTTGAGGACGAGGATGGTGGCGAGCGCCACGAACGCGGCCCGCCGGCTGCCGAAAGCGATCGCCGCGTTCCAGTCGACTTCGAGCGCTGTCGTGGCCAGCGCGAGCTTGCCCCAGAAGCCCGGCAGGGGCGGAATGCCGGCGAGGCTCAGCAGGAACGCCGCGATCGCGAACGCCGCCACCGGATTGGTGCCGGAGAGGCCCTCGAGATCCTCGACGGAGGTGATCTCGTGGCGCGGCGGGCGGGCGGCCCCACCGCTCGACCACTCGGGCCAGCGATGGCCGAGGTATGCAAGCGCTCCGAAGATTCCAGCCGTGGCCAGCGCGTAGGTCGCGAGGTAGAAGAGCGTGGCCGTGGCCCCGCCCAGTCCACCCATCCAAGAGGCGTCGGCCGCCAGGCCCGATCGCCCCCCGGCCGTGCCGGTGGCCGCGGCAGCGGCAGCGACGGCAACGCCCACGAGCAGGTAGCCGGCATGGGCGATCGACGAGCAGGCGAGCAGTCGTCGCAGGTTCGTCTGCACCAACGCCATCACGTTGCCGACCGTCATCGTGAGCGCCGCGAGCACGGCCGTGAGCTGCCAGAACAGCGTCGTGTAGGCCGCGGCCGCATCGCCGGCGCCCTCGCCGAACGAGCCGGGAATGGCGAGACCGAGCAGCCGCAGGAGCACGACCACGCCCGCCACCTTCGGCAGCGTCGAGAGCACCGCAGCGTTGCCGGGGCTCGTGCCCTCGTAGACGTCGGGGGCGTAGAAGTGCAGTGGCACCGCGGCCAGGCGGAAGGCCGCTCCGGCCATCGCCATGCCAAGGGCCGCGGGGAGCAGGATCGTGGCGATGCTGCCGGTGCCCGAGGCCTGCAGCCGCGAGGCGATCGCCCCGAGGCTGGTTGAGCCGCCAATTCCGTAGAAGCACACGAGTGCATACAGGAAGAGTGCCGAGGCCACGAGCGAGAGGAAGAAATACTTCAGGCTCGCCTCCTGGCCGCGGGCGTCGGTGCGCTTGAGGGCGAGAAGGATGTACGTCGGAATCGAGACGAGTTCGAGGCCCGCGAACAGCAGCACGAGGTCGTCGGCGACGCCGACGATCGCGAGCCCGGCGAGGAGCAGGAGGAACGTGCCTGCCTCCTCGCACGTGCCGCCGCGCCACGACGATGTCCGGAGGCTGACGGCCGCCGGAAACACGTCTCCTGCCTGCACGAGGGCGAGGATGATCCCGAGCCCGAGCACCGTCCACCGGACGAACGAGGAGAAGGCGTCGACCACGACGGGACCCGAAGCGATCGAGCCACGGACCGCCGGATCGGCCACGAGCGAGGCGGCCTGACTCCAGGCGATGAGCGTCGCCACCGCGACCGTGCCGGCCGCCACCGGCCACCCACGGCGGACGCCCGCGAAGGGGCCGGCGAGGAACGCGAGGATCGCCCCGGCGACCAGCGCGATCTCGGGGCCCACGAGCAGGAACGTGTCGGGCGCGGTGAGCGTCGCTGGAAGGGGGTGCATGGCATTCATGGCAGCT
>RFPF01000326.1 GCA_009926295.1 Planctomycetia bacterium | reverse complement strand
GGGGCGGCCGCCCCGAGCCGATGGTCGACGGTTTACGGTCCACGACGCAGATGCTACCCTGCTCCCGCTACCTGCGAATACCGCGGGATTGCGTCATGGTGACCCGCCATGCTGGCGGCAGCGGACGCTGCGAGGTCCCTTTTCAGGAGATAATTTCATGTCGATGTTCATCGGAGAGGCCCTGGCGGGCGACGGCCACGAAGTCGCCCACATCGATCTGCTGATCGGCAGCAAGGACGGCCCGGTCGGCGTGGCGTTCGCCAATGCGTTGGCCCGTCAGAGCGAGGGTCATTCGAACCTCCTCGCCGTGCTTGCTCCGAACGTGGCCGTAAAGCCGGCGACCGTGATGATCACGAAGGTGACGATCAAGGGTGCGAAGCAGGCCGTGCAGATGTTCGGCCCCGCGCAGGCGGCGGTCGCCAAGGCCGTCGCCGACAGCGTGGCGTCGGGCGTGATCCCCAAGCGCGACGCGGAAAACCTCGTGATCGTGTGCGGCGTGTTCATCCACTGGCTCGCCGCCGACAACAGGAAGATCTACGACTACAACTACAAGGCCACGGTCGAGGCCATCGCGAACGCGATGCAGGGCAAGCCGACGGCCGACGAGATGATCGCCAAGAAGGACACGGAGAAGCATCCCTTCCTCAACGGCTGAGCGACCGCACGCGAACCCGCGGGCGCCCCGTGGCCCCCCGGCGCGTGACCCGGCCATGGCCAGGCGCATCCTCATCCAACTCGACTGCGATCCGCAGCCGAGCACGTTCGACGCGGTCGTGGCCGTCGACGCGGGCGCGGAGGTCATCCTGCGCCACGGAGGCGTCACTCCGGACAACGTCGCGCCGCTGGTGCACGGCGCGATGTTCACCCGCGGCGGCGCGGAACTGGGTGCGACGGCGATCTTCGTCGGCGGCTCCGATGTCGCGGCAGCCGAGGCCGTCTTCACGCGCGTGAAGGCAACCTTCTTCGGCCCGCTGCGGGTCGGGGTCATGCTCGATCCCGCCGGATCCAACTCGACGGCCGCGGCCGCCGTCGTGGTGGCGGCGCGGCACCTCCCGCTCGCCGACGCCTCGGCTGCCGGCGGCATGCAAGCGCTCGTGCTCGGCGGCACCGGACCGGTGGGACAACGCGTCGCACGACTACTCGCCCGCTCTGGACTCGCCGTGGGGCTCGCCTCGCGCAGTCACGACCGGGCCGTGGAGGCATGCGACCGCATCCGGGGGCACGTGACCGACGCCCGGCTCGAGCCTTTTGAGATGAACCCCCGGTCGGGGCCATTTTCCGCCGCGCTCGAACGTGCCGACCTCGTGGTGGCCGCCGGGGCCGCGGGCGTGATGCTGCTCGACGGCGAGGCCCGCAGCCGCGCCCGCACGGCGAGGGTGCTCATCGACCTGAACGCGGTGCCGCCCCCGGGAATCGAGGGCATCGCGGCGTCCGACAAGGGCAGGGTCGTGGGCGAGGCCGCGGTCTACGGAGCGATCGGGGTGGGGGGCACGAAGATGAGGATCCACCGGGCGGCGGTTGCAAGCCTCTTCGAGCAGCCCGCTGCGGTGCTCGACGCGGAGGAGATGCTCGCGCTCGGGAAGCGGCTCTGACCGTGGGTGGCCCGCCCTTCAGCGGCGCCTCATCGGCCGCCGGCTGCCGAAGAGCAGCACGATCGCGAGCAGGATCACGACGCCGGACACCAGCATGATGATGTTCCGCCGGCCGCGACGAGCGGCCCGTTCGGCAAGCAGCCTGCGTCGCGGGTCGTCGACCCGGCTCCCGGCCACGGCCTGCGGCCGCGGCGGTTCGGCGACAGCTTGCGGCGGTGCGGGGACCTTGAAGGTGGCGAGGCAGAGCGGGCAGCGGACGGGAGTTCCCGCGGCGCCGCCGGGGGCGGCGAGCGCGCCGTGACACGCGGGGCAGGCGACGGCGAGGAGATGTTCGGTCGCCGGTGCGCTCATCCGAGGGCTCTCCGTCTCCGCGCCACCACCGCGTCGATCAGCCGCGGGCAGATCCGGGCCGCGAACGCGAATCCTCGGGCAGACCATCCGGGTGTGACATCCGTGCGCCGCCGCACGAGCGCCTCGACGACCGCCCGCGCCGTCGCCGCGGCCGACAGTGGCCGGCCGTCCGTCCACGCGGGCCGGGTTCCGGCGGCGAGGTTGTCCCAGAATTCCGAAGCCGTCGGCCCGAGATTCGCCAGGAGCACATCGATCCCGTCGGGCGCGAGTTCCGCTCGCAGGCTGCCGGCGAGCGACGCGAGGGCGGCCTTCGCCGCGCAGTACGAGGCGTGGAGCGGCAGGGGATGGAGGCCGAGGATCGAGCCCACGAGCACGACGGCGGGATCGGCGCTCGCCGCGAGCAGCGGGAGCGATTCGCGAACGAGCTCGGCCGGGGCGAAAAAATCGAGCTCCATGATCGTCCGCAGCGTGGCGGGGCTCGAGTCGCGGAACGAACCTATGGCGTCGAGGCCTCCGAGGCGGTCGTGGGCGAGGTCGAGCAGCCGCCGCCGGGTCGCGTCTTCGGTGATATCGCCGGCGAGCGTGACGACCGCGGCCGGCGGCGCCGCCCGTTCGAGCTCGGTGAGCCGTTCGCCGCGTCCGCACCGGGGGCCGCGGTGCGCGTCGTGGGCCACGACCTGCTTCCGCCGTTGCGGCCGGGCACGAACGTCGCCGTCGGTGCTGCGCTCCACGACGGCCGGCTGGGCGTCACCGTCCGCTACGCCCCGGACCGCGTCTCCGCGGGCCGCGCCCGGGACCTGGCCGGACGGCTCGTGACGGAGTCCGCCGGGCTCGTGGGGATCGGCACGGCCACGGCCTGAACCGGGCGGCGGGCGGCGCCGGAGCGTGGCGGCTCGCCCCTGTGGGCC
>RFPF01000325.1 GCA_009926295.1 Planctomycetia bacterium | reverse complement strand
ACCGAGCAGATCAACCACGATCCCGCGATTACGTTTTTTCAGACGGGCCACCAACTGGCTGGCCGCCCGAGCATCGGCTCGTGGGTGAGCTACGGCCTCGGCAGCGAGAACGCCGACCTGCCGGCCTACATCGTGCTCACGAGTTTCGGCTCGGGCCGCAAGGACGATCAGCCGCTCTACGACCGCCTCTGGGGGGCGGGATTCCTGCCCACCGAGCACCAGGGCGTGCGGTTTCGCAACACGGGCGACCCGGTGCTCTACCTCGCCGACCCGGCCGGCATCGACCGGGCCATGCGGCGGGCCACGCTCGACCGCGTGGCGGCGCTCAACGCCGTCCGCAGCACGGTGGTGGGCGACCCCGAGATCGCGGCCGCACGAGCCAGTATGAGATGGCCTTCCGGATGCAGGCGAGCGTCCCGGAGATCATCGACTTTGGCGACGAGCCGAAGCACGTTCTCGACGCCTACGGGCCCGACGTGCATCGCCCCGGCAGCTACGCCTTCAACTGCCTGCTCGCCCGCCGGCTCTCGGAGAAGGGCGTGCGGTTCGTCCAACTCTTCCACATGGGCTGGGATCACCACGGCGGCCTGCCGGCTGCGATCAAGGGGCAGGTCCAGGACACCGACCGGGCCACGGCCGCCCTGCTCGACGACCTGCAGGCCCGTGGCCTGCTCGACGACACGCTCGTCGTGTGGGGGGGCGAGTTCGGCCGCACGATCTACTCGCAGGGAGCCCTCACCGAGACCAACTACGGCCGCGACCACCATCCCCGCTGCTTCACGATGCTCCTGGCGGGGGCGGGCGTGAAGCCGGGCCTGACGTACGGCGCGACCGACGACTACTCCTACAACATCGTCACGCCCGAGCAGAAGGTGCACGTTCACGATCTCAACGCCACGATCCTGCACCTCATGGGGATCGACCACCTCCGGCTGACGTTCCCCTATCAGGGCCGCGACTTCCGCCTCACCGACGTGCACGGCAACGTCGTGACGGACATTTTGAGCTGAGTCGGGCGGGTGGTGGCTTGAGATGCCTTGGACTCCGAGCCCAACCCGGCTCGGTATCCCCCCAACCATCTCGCCGGGCGTTCACTCCGCCCTCCGGGCTTCGTTCACTCCTGCCGACTGCGCTGCGCCATCCATGGCTTCGCTTGTCGGCAAAGCCGGCTCGATTGGTAGGGGCGACCCCTCGCCTCGTCGTTTCCGGTTGACGAGGCTTCGGGCTCCCCATGTCCCGGGAGCCGGCGTGAGATGACCAGCGGAGCCATGGATGGCGGAGCGCAGGCATCTCCGAGTGAACGGAGGCCAGGATGGCCGCAGTGAACGTCCGGATCACGGGATGTGGGGAGCCCGAAGCCGGCGCGCACTCAATACATCGACACGCGCATCCCACTCCGCTCGACCACCGGCTGCCGCGTGAGCCGAGGAATCCGTGCGAGCGACCGCACCTCGGCGGCCCGCGAGCCGAGCGTGGCCCAGTCGGAGAGGGTCGCCCGTGCGCGCGTGGCCGCCGGCGGAAGGTCCCAGGCGTCGGCGACACGCTGCCAGAGGTCGTCGAGCCGCGACCGCTTCACGTGGATCGCGTCGAGGCCGTACCAGTCGGCCGGCTGCTCGAGGAACGTGGCGCCGGTATCGGCGGCGATCACCCGCAGTTCGTCGTCGAGCCACCGCGAGGCGTCATGGATCTCGGTGAGCGACAGCAGACAGCCCGGTACGTAAATCGTGCGCAGGAGGCGATACCGCACGCGGCCGACTCGCTCGATGCTCGCGAGCGGCAGGCCCGTGACCGCGAGCGTTGCGCCCCGGTCGGCGAGTCGGGCCGCGGCCTCGCGCACGCCCCGCGCGACGGCGGTGATGCCGAGGCCGTAGAGCAGTTCGTTGCCGACGTCCGTCAGCAGGGCGTATGGCTTGGCGATTCCTTCGCGGTCGAGCGCCCGCCACAGGCCGCTCCCGAGGATCGAGGGCAGCCGACGCAGGCCCACGCGGCTCGACACGGCGTAGCCCCGGCCGTGCCCCGCCGCCACGAAGAGTTCGAGAGGCGTGCCGGCCCGCGAGCGCACCGTCGCCGCGAGCCGCGCGAGGCCGCGCGATACGTTGCTCGCCCCGAGTACGACCACGCCGCGGCGGGCGGACGTCAGTTCCACCGGCGCCACGGGGTTGTCCCCGGCAGGTTCTGCCAGCAGGAGACGGCGAGCATCGCGAACATGATGCCGAGGTAGGGCTCGTTCGAGGAGTAGGCCCAGAAGGCGACGAGTCCGCCCGTCACGGCGCCGATCAGGCCCGCGATCCGCGGGGCATCGTCGAGTCCGAGGAGCGCGAGCGCCTCGCGGACGATCTGGCCGCCGTCGAGCGGCGGCACCGGCACGAGGTTGATGAGCGGCCAGAAGATGTTGACCTGCAGGAGAAACCACACGAGCGCCGCCGCCAGCCGCGACGGGAGCGGCTGGCCGACGTCGAGCCCGAGCGGTGCCCGCAGCGACTCGAACGGGAAGGGCACGCGGAATCCGGCTGCCTTGAGGGCGATGACGACGAGGGCCGCGAGCGCGAGCTGGGCGAGCGGCCCGGCCGCCGACACGATGAGTCGCTCGAGCGGTCGCAGATGTCGCCGGCCCCAGGCGTCGGGGATCGCAAGACCGCCGAAGTGGTAGAGCACGACGTGGGCCGACTGGCCGAAGCGACGGTAGGCGAAGGCGTGGCCGAGCTCGTGGATGAGCAGCGACACGAGCACCATGCCCACCCACGCCACGAGCAGGCGCAGGAGTTCCCGCTGATCGCCGCCCGCGAGCGCCTGGCAGACGTTCCATCCGAGGAGGGCGGCCGCCACCCAGAACCACGCGCTCACGCGCACCGGGACGCGTGCCACGGAAAACTCCAGAT
>RFPF01000324.1 GCA_009926295.1 Planctomycetia bacterium | reverse complement strand
TGACGCGTCGAACCTTCCTGACCCTGAGAACCTGTGACCCCGAACCCCCTTGGCTCGAACCCCCCGGAGTGATCCCTTGGCAGCGACGATCTACTACGACTCGGATGCAGACCTCAAGGCCCTCGAAGGCAAGACGATCGCCGTCATCGGATATGGCTCGCAGGGCCACGCCCAGGCGCAGAACCTGCGCGACAGCGGGCTCAAGGTCGTGGTTGCCCAGCGTCCGGGCGGCCCGAACTACGACCTCGCCAAGAAGCATGGCTTCGAGCCGATGAGCGTCGAAGACGCCGTCAAGCAGGCGGACGTCATCAACATCCTCCTGCCGGACGAGCTCCAGGGCGACGTCTACCGGACCGCGATCCGGCCGAACCTCAAGAAGGGCGCCGTGCTCATGGCGAGCCACGGCTTCAACTTCCACTTCGGCCAGGTGGAGCCCCCGCCGGGCCACGACATCTTGCTCGTGGCGCCGAAGGGCCCCGGCCATCTCGTCCGCAGCGAATACGTGAAGGGGGGCGGCGTGCCGTGTCTCATCGCGCTGGGGCCGAACGCCTCGCCGGAGACCAAGAAGATCGGGCTGGCCTACGCCAAGGGCATCGGCGGCACCCGCGGCGGCGTGATCGAGACCACGATCGCGGAGGAGACGGAGACGGACCTCTTCGGCGAGCAGGCGGTGCTCTGCGGTGGTGTCTCGGAGCTCATCAAGGCGGGCTTCGACACCCTCGTCGAGGCCGGCTACCAGCCCGAAATGGCCTACTTCGAGTGTCTCCACGAGATGAAGCTGATCGTCGATCTCTTCTACCAGGGCGGCCTCGAGTACATGCGCTACAGCGTGTCGAACACGGCCGAGTACGGCGACTACACCCGCGGCAGGCGGATCATCACCGACGAGACCCGCCAGGAAATGAAGAAGATTCTCGAGGAGATCCGTTCGGGCCAGTTTGCCCGCGACTGGATCCTCGAGAACAGGGGCGGTGCGGCGATGTTCAAGACGACTCGCCGCCGCGAGCGGGAGCACAAGCTCACGGAGACCGGCCGGAGGCTCCGAAAGATGATGAAGTGGATCGAGGCGAAGGAGGTTTGATGACCCCCGAGGAATACCAGTCGCGGCAGCTCTACGAGCAGCTCCAGCCGGGCGACCGCGTGGAGGTGATCCACGGCGTCACCGTCGGCTCGAGTGCGAAGTGGTCGACGACGACCGTCGGCAAGGTGCTCCGCACGGAGCGCCGGCGGCACGGCCTCCACTTCCGCCGCAACCCCGACGACAAGGTCTACAGCGACGTCGTCATCCTCGCCCGCGACGACGGCGAACTCACGACCGTCACGGTCGATGAGTTCACTCGCCTGCGCCGGGCGTAGCCCGCGCTTCGGGCTTCCGTTCAGGGAAGGCTCGGGGTCGCCCCTCCCGTTGAGCCGGCGTATTTGACCAGCGAAGCCATGGATGGCGCAGCGCAGGCAAATCTGAGTGAGCGGAGGCCTGGAGGGCCGGAGTGAACGTCCGGCGAAGCGGGAGGGGCAACCCCGAGCCGGCGCGCATCCGACGCAGTTCGGCCCCGGATGTCGGCGAAGCCGCTCACGGCACTCGGGCGATGACGCACTTGAGATACTCGCCCTCGAGGCAGCTCGCACTCACGGGATGGTCGGGGCCGGCCCCACGGCACTCGAGGATCTGGAGCGGTCGGCGGGCCCGCTGGGAGACGCCCGCGAGCATCTCGAGAAAATCGTCGCGCGACACCGATCCGGAGCACGAGCAGGTCACGAGGATTCCCCCCGGCTCGAGCAGGCCGAGCGCGACGCGGTTGATGCGGTGGTAGGCGCGAAGCGCGTCGTCGAGCGTCGCACGGCTGCGGGCGAACTTCGGGGGATCGAGCACGATCATTCCGAACCGCTCGCCGGCCGCGGCCAGGGCGTCGAGCTTCTCGAACGCGTCGGCGGTCTCGACGGTCACCCGGGCGGCGCCGTTGAGATCGGCGTTGGCCCGGGCAAGGGCCGTGGCCTTCGCGCTCGAGTCGACGGCCAGGACGCTTGCCGCGTGGCCCGTCACCGCGCAGGCGACCGAGAACCCGCCGGAGTAGCAGAACATGTCGAGCATGCGGCGACCGCGGGCATGGCGGGCGGCGGCCTGACGGTTGTCGCGCTGATCGAGGTAGTAGCCCGTTTTCTGGCCTTCTGCGAGATCGACGCCGAACCGCAGCCCGTGCTCCTCCACGAAGACGGGGCCGGCGGGGGCCGTGCCACGCAGCAGGCGGTCGGGAAGGTGGAGACCCTCGAGCTTCGAGAGCCCGCGTTCGGCACCGCGGAGGAGAATCCCGCGCGGGGCGACGAGCGACTCGAGCGTGTCGCAGATCTGCTCGAGGCGATGGGACATCGCCAGGGCCGTGACCTGCACCGCGAGGTAGTCTCCGTAGCGGTCGACGATCAGTCCGGAGAGATCGTCTCCCTCGCTGTTGACGAGCCTCGCCGCGGCGGTGCGGTCGTCGAGCCCGAGCGCACGCCTCAGCCCAACGGCTGCCTCGAGCCGGCCACGCCAGAAATCGGCGTCGAGCCGCGTGGCAGGATCGAAGGCGTAGAGGCGGACGCGAATGCGGCTCGTGGGGTTCCAGAGCCCGCGTGCGACGAACTGCCCGTCGTGCGTGGCGAGATCGACCACCGCACCGTCGGCCGGGTCCCCGGCGACCTCGAGCACCGCCGAATCGAGCACCCAGGGATGCCGGCCGAAGAACGGGCGGGCCCGCTTGGGCTTCAGCGTGACGGTCGCAGTCGGCAGTCCCTCGCCGGCGTCGGGCTCCGGCGGACGGTCAGGCATGCACGACCTGCTTGGCAGGTCCCGGGAGAACGTGCGGGGTGGGGAGGGCGTCGCTGCCGGGGTCGGCCTTCACCTTG
>RFPF01000323.1 GCA_009926295.1 Planctomycetia bacterium | reverse complement strand
CGACCGGCAGCGGGTGCAGGTCGAGGTTCCGCAGATGTCGGCGGTGCGTGTGGGCGAGCGGTTCCGCTGGCCGGCGGGCCAGGTGCTCGTCGTCGGGCTGGGGTTGGTGCCGTGGCCCGTTCCCGGGCAGAATGCGGCCGGATCGGCGTCCCCCCTGCTGACCGAGGCGAAGCGGACCGACGTGGTGGTGGTGGTGGAGCCGAGGCTGGGCTCGGTGCCATAATCCCGTCCGGCGTCCGTGTGAGGAACAAACAGCATGAATCCGACATCCCCGCGTCGCGTCGTCATCACGGGCATGGGTGTCGTCTGTCCGCTCGGCCTGACGCTCGAGTCCCTCTGGACGGGCCTCGCCTCGGGTACGAGCGCCGTCGCGCCGCTCTCCCTGTTCTCCGCGGAGGGCCTGCCGCTCAGGCACGCGGCGGAGGCCCGCCAGTTCAGCGGTGACATCGAGGACTTCGGCCCGCTCGACGGCGAGCGCCGGAAGGCGATCCGCAAGGGCACGAAGGTGATGTGCCGGGAGAGCCAGATGGCCGTGGCCGCCGCCCAGCGGGCGCTCCATGACTGCGGCATCACGCCGGAGCAGCACCGCCCCGAGCGGTTCGGCTGCGTGTTCGGCTCCGACTACATGCTGACGCTGCCCGAGGACTTCACCGCCGGCGTGGCGGCGTGCCGGGCCGCCGACGGCTCGTTCGCGTTCGACCAGTGGGCCGACCACGGGATGCCGAGGCTCAACCCGCTCTGGCTGCTCAAGTATCTGCCGAACATGCCGGCCAGCCACATCGCCATCTTCAACGACCTGCGCGGCCCCAGCAACTCCATCACGCTCAGGGAGGCGAGCGGGCATCTCGCCATCGGGGAGGCCGCGATGACCATCCAACGCGGCGCGGCCGATGCCATGCTGGCCGGCGCGACCGGCACCCGCGTGCACCCGATGAAGACGGTGCATGCCCTGCAGAGCGAACAAGTCGCCTTGGGCGAGGACGACCCGACCCGTTGGAGCCGGCCCTTCGACCGTGATCGAAAGGGAATGGTTCTGGGCGAGGGCGCGGCGGTGCTCGTGCTCGAGGAACTCGGCCACGCCCGCGCCCGCGGGGCCCGCATCTATGCGGAGGTGGTCGGGCATGCCGCACGGCACGCCAGCGATGCGGCCGGCGTGGGGGCGCGGCGCCGGGCGCTCGCGCTGGCGATGCGGCGGGCTCTCGAGATGGCGGGGACGCTGGCCCTTGGCCACGTCCACGCGCACGGCCTGAGCACGGTGACGGGCGATCGTGAAGAGGCGGCCGCGATTCACGACGCGCTCGACGTCGCCGCCGCCGTGCCCGTCGTCGCGGCCAAGAGCCACTTCGGCAACCTCGGGGCAGGCAGCGGCGTGGTCGAGTGCGTCGCGAGCGTGCTGGCGATGCGGGAGCGGCGGCTGTTTCCGCTGCTCAACTTCGACTCGCCCGACCCCGACTGCCCGGTCCGCCCCGCCCGGGGCGGCGATCCGCCCGGCGAGTCGTTCATTTCGTCGGCGGTCACTCCACAGGGGCAGGCCGGCGCGGTCGTCATCAGGGGCTGGGATCTGCAGGCCTGACGTTCCCGTCGCTGCTTGACAGTCGGTCGCAGGTGCAATACCTTTCACGGGTTGCGTCGAGTTCTTTTGGCTGCTGGTTCACGGATACGCTTCCAAGCCTTCCTGCGGGAGGGTTGCGGCGCCCAGGTCGTCTATGGCGTCGGTTCGCCGGCCTGCCATGGGTTCGATCGCACACCGCCATTGTCCGCGAAGCGATCTTCGAGAATCCCATGAAGCCAGAAGAAATCCTCCGCATCGTCGACGCGATCCATCGCGACAAGAACATCGACAAGGAGATCGTCTTTCAGGCGATCGAAGCGGCGCTCGTGACGGCGCTCCAGCGGCAATACGGCGAGGAGTCGCAGATCACGATCACGATCGACCGGGCCGACGGCCGTGTCAGCGGCAGCCGTGACGGGATGGAGATCGACACGCAGGAACTGTCGGGCCGGATCGGCGCCCAGACGGCGAAGCAGGTGATCATCCAGAAGATCCGCGAGGCCGAGCGGGATTCGATCCACGACGAGTTCGAGGAGCAGATCGGGCAGATGGTCTCGGGTGTCGTGACCCGCTTCGAGGGAGCCATGGCGACGGTGGCCCTGGGGGCGAACGAGGCGATCCTGCCGCGAAGCGAACAGATTCCCGGCGAGGCGTACCATCCCAACGAGCGGATCAGGGCCACCATCTTCGAGGTCCGCAAGGTTGGCAGTCGCGTGAAGATCATCCTCTCGCGGATCCGCCCGCAGCTCGTGCAGCGGCTGTTCGAGCAGGAGATCCCGGAGATTGCCGACGGCGTGATCGAGATCAGGGCGATTTCGCGCGAGCCGGGATATCGCAGCAAGGTGGCGGTGATCAGTTCCGACTCGCGTGTCGACTGTGTCGGTGCGTGCGTTGGCGTCCGCGGCAATCGCATCAAGAACATCGTCGAGGAGCTCGGCGGGGAGCGGATCGACATCGTGCGCTGGAGCGACGACCTTCAGGTGCTCGTGCCCAACGCCCTGCAGCCGGCCGAGGTCGACGAAGTGATCCTGTGCCAGATGCTCGGACGCGGGATCGTGCTCGTGCGCGAGGACCAGTTGTCCCTCGCGATCGGCCGCCGCGGGCAGAACGTCCGGCTGGCCAGCAAGCTCTGCGGCTGGGACATCGAGATCATGACCCGCGAGGAGCTCGACCAGCAGATCGAGCGGGCGGTGACAGGGTTCTCCTCGATCGAGGGCCTCGATGAGTCGGTGGCGGAGCGGCTCGTGGGCGAGGGCTTCCTGTCGTACGACGACCTTTCGGTGATCGAGCCCGACGACCTCATGGAGATCGGCAGCCTGTCGCCCGAGGCGGTCGACGCCATCGTGGC